>NZ_JBFBCI010000007.1:0-230982 GCF_040683095.1 Sphaerisporangium sp. NPDC051017 | reverse complement strand
ACATAAAGCAGACGTAAAGCACTACAAACGCACCCATAGTGATCAAGGTCAGGAGAAGTGTCAATGCGCTTTTCGTCAGGAGCCCCATACAGATCATCACAGAAGGCAAGTAACCGCAGGTCCAGCCCCTGGCAAGCCCGAGCATTCGCGCATGAGCTTTCTCGACGATGGGGCGCCAACGGTCACGGGACGCCATTGCTTACCCCGGCTCATCATCGATTGTTAACAGAACCGGCATGGCGGCCAGGACCCGTTCGACCTCGGCCGGGTAGACGTTCTCCCCGCCATAGATGATCATGGGCCTTCAGCCGGTCGACGATGTAGAGGCAGCCGTCCTCGTCCAGGTAGCCGATGTCGCCCGAGTGGAACCAGTCGTCGTCGAAGGCCGCCCGGTTCGCGGAGGGGTTGTTCCAGTATCCGGCGGTGACGTTCGGCCCTCGGACGACGATCTCTCCGGACTCGCCCGCCGAGGCGGGCACGTGGGTGGCCGCGTCCACGACGCGTACCTCCGTGAAGGGCATCGGGATGTCGGCGGAGCCGATCTTCTTCAGGGTGCGCTCGACCGGCAGATGGGTGGCGAAGGGAGCGGTCTCGGTCAGGCCCCAGGCCTGCTGGAGCATCACCCCGTACCGGGCGTAGCGCTCGATCAGCGCGGGAGGCACCGGGGCTCCCGCGCCACCACGACCGACCGGAGATGGCTGAGGTCCCGGTCGACGACGCCGGGAACCCGGGCCAGGGCGGCGAACGTGTGGGCCACCCCGAAGAGGGCGTTGACCTGGTGGCCACCAGGTCGTCGAGGCACTCCCGGGGATCGAATCCGCGCCGGATCACCAGGGTGCCGCCGCGCACCAGCATGCGCAGCACGAAGCTGTTGAGGGCGCCGATGTGGAAGAGATGGGCGGCGGCATAGGTGACATCGCCGCGTCGGGTGTCCAGGCAGAGTTCGACGTTCACGGAGTTCCAGAACAGGTTGCCGTACGTCAGGATGACGCCCTTGGGCGTGCCTGTGGTGCCGGAGGTGAACATCAGGTTCGCCGGGTCGTCGGCGCTCTTGGCGGCCACGTCGGACGTGGGGAGCGCGGCCGTCATGAGGGGTGACCACGCCTCCCAGCCCACCGCGCCCGTCGTCGGTGCCTCGGAGTCGTCGTCCACGAGGAGGAAGCGGGCGACGCCGGTCGTCTCGCGGATCTTCTCGACGCTGTCCCGGTGTCCCTCCTCGCAGACGAGGACGGAGGCGCCGCTGCCGTCCAGTACGGCCGCCAACTCCACTTCGGCGAGGCGGAAGTTAACCGGGACGAAGACGGCACCCAGCCGGAACGCGGCCAGCATCGTGACCACGAAGGAACCGCTGTTGAGACCGAGGTAGGCGACCCGGTCCCCATCGCCGGTACCGCCGTCCGCCAGGGCGGCGGCCAACCGGGCTGCCTTGTCGTTCAGTTGGGCGTAGGTGAGGTCGCCGCCCGGGTACCGGACGACGGTGCTGTGCCCGTGGTACCGGGCGTTACGGGCCACTGCCGCGGCCGGGTTGAGATCGACCCGCGGCCCTGAGCCGAGCGGCTGCGGGGCCGGAGCGGAGTGCGTGATCACGAGCGGCTCCTCATCGAGCGTCACGGGGGGCGGGCGTCACGAGGCGGGCGTCACGAGACCGGGCCCGACGACGCCGACCCCCGCAACACCAGGCTTCAGAGATGGTCGCCGCCCGCGGCCGTCGCGAAGCCGCGGACGCCGATACCGCCGTCGACGTTGATCGCGTGTCCGGTGATCGGACCGCTCTGCGCACCGGATGCGAGCAGCACATACGGCCCGGTGAAGTCACGCGGATCGGTGCTGGAGTCGTGCAGCGGGATGGGCGGCGGCGGAGTGTCCGGGCCCTTCTTCGCGAACGACGCCGAGATCGACCGGTCGGACATCGCCAGGGCCTCGGGGCCGCGCAGGTCGGTATTCATGCCGCCGCAGGCGACGCCGTTGACGCGAACCTTGGGGGCGAGTTCGTAGGCGAGTTCGCGCATCAGGCCAAGGCAGGCGTGCTTGCTGGCGGTGTAGAGGGGGCCGCCGCCGTTGACGTAGAAGGACGCGTTGGACAGGGTCATGATGATGCTGCCGCGGGTCTTGACCAGTTCGCGCCAGGCCGCTTCGGCGGCGAGCAGGTAACCCTTGACGTTGACGGAGAAGATCTCGTCGAACGTGGTGTCCAGTTCCCTGGGGCTGAGGCGGGTGAGCTGGCGCTGGTAGTCCCACATCCCGGCGTTGGTGACGAGGGTGTCGAGCTTGCCGAAGCGTTCGACGGTCTCGGCGACCGCGGTGTGCAGCGCGGCGGAGTCCCGTACGTCCGCTGCGACGGCGTGGATCCGCGACGGATCATCCGCGGCGGCGACCACCTCGTCGAGACGCTTCTTGTCCCGGCCGAGGATGGTGACCGAGGCGCCCTCTGCGAGGAAGCGCTCGGCGACGGCGCGGCCGATGCCGGACCCGCCCCCGGTGATCAGGGCCGCGTAACCCTCCAGCCAGCCGCCGCTCATGCCTGGGCTCCGAGGAAGTCGGTGACCAGCGTGTCGAACTCGCGCTGCCGTTCCAGCTGCACCCAGTGACCGCAGCGGCCGAACACATGGAGCTGTACGTCGCGGATCTGCTTGAGCATCAGCTGGGCACCGTCGAGGGTGATCGTGCGGTCGTCGCGGCCCCACAGCAGCAGAGTGGGCGCCTTGATCTTGTGCAGGTCGCGCCAGAGGGGATCCATGCCCCCGCGCTTGCCGAAGGCCGCGTTGTAGAGGTGGTAGAAGGCGATGTGGCTGTCGTCGAGCGAGGCCTCGTAGCGGGCCCGGACGACGTCCTCACCAAACTGCCGGTGGTCGAAGACCATGGTGCGGATGAACGCGGCCATCTTCTTCTCGCTGGGGCCGCCCCCGTTGTAGTAGCGGAACATCTCCTTCTGGCCCTCGGTCGGAGTGGGACCGAAGGGCAGCCAGCCGCCGCCCGGCGCCATCAGCACCAACTTGGTGACGCGCTCGGGGCGTTGCTGGGCCATGGCGATGGCGGCGGCTCCGCCGAGGCTGTTGCCGAGCAGGTGGAAGGTGTCGATGCCGAGGCCGTCGAGCGCCTGGTAGAGGGCGTCCACCGTGATCTCGGTGATGGACCGCTCGTCCAGGTCCTGTTCGGTGGGGCGGTAGCTGTCGGCGAAGCCGGGCTGGTCCGGCAGGATCACCCGGAAGTGCCGGGCGAGTGCGGGCAGGTTCTGGCGGTAGTTGCTGACGCCCGAGGCGCCGGGGCCGCCGCCGTGCAGCATGACCAGCACGGGCCCTTCGCCGGTCTCCGCCACGGAGATCTCGCCCAGCGAGGTGGCGACGCGGTGCTGTTTGAGGTCGAGGTCGGTCATGGGGTGTCCCAATCCGGTGCAGAGCCGTGGGGCTCAGAAGAAGGTGGAGATGTTCTTGGCCAGCAGGATGTTCTGGTCGAGGAGGATGGTCCGCCGGGCAACCTGGAGACGGCCGTCACCGGCACGTCGCAGGATGTCGGTGCGGCTGCCGGCGTAGACGTTCTCTTCGCGCTCCAGCCGGTTGCGGTAGACCAGGAAGGTGGAACGGACCCACAGGTCATCCTCGCCGAACCCGTCGTGCTCGGCCGGGTCAACGTGCCTGACCATGACGTTGGTGACTAGGTGCCGGGTGCGTGAGGGCGGGTCCTCGGCCCAGGCCATGCCCGAGTCGAACCGGCGGATGCGCCAGGCCAGGCTCTCCTTGGTCTCGTCGTAGAACGCAGCCTCGCCCCGTGCGGCCACCGACAGCGCCTGCTGGCGGCGGAGTCGGTTGGTGCGGGTGGGCATCCAGTAGTCGAGGTCGTCGGCGAGCAGGTCAAGCCAGTCGGTGTAGCGGCCGTCGTCGAGGAGGGCGGCTTCCTCGTAGTAGAACTGCTCGACGTCGAAGTGCGTGTCACGGTCGGCACGCGCCCCCGCACGTGACGGGGTCTGCTGGGCGGCTGTGCTCACGGTGTCGTTCGCTCCCTTCTCCGGGCCGGTGGGTACGGGGTGTGGGCAAGTACGGGCAAGTGCTGGCGAGTGCTGGCGAGTTCGAAGGTGTGTGCCGTCGGGCGGAGCGTCAGCCGAGCAGAAGCGCGCGCAGGTTCACGGCCGGGTCCGCGAGTCTGTCGGCTTCGACCGGGACACGGCGGTCGATCATGCGGCGGGCGGCTCGTACGGCATTGGAGTCGTCTGCGGAGGCCGCCGCGACGACATGTCCGTCACGCAGACCGAAGACGGCGAAGGAGGCGTCGTCGAAGGAGCCGCGGACGACCGTCTGCGCGGCCGTCTCCATGTGGCCGACGGCCTCGATGTGGCGTCCGTGCCGGTCCGTCCAGAACCAGGGAGCCGTCGGCTGCGGCGGCTCGGTGCCCAGGATCGCGGCTGCCGCGCGGGCGCCGTCCTGCTGGGCCGCTTCCCAGTGCTCGGTCCGGGGCAGCAGCTCCCCGCGCAGGCGCACCCGGGCCGGGTCGCCGACGGCGAGCACCGCCGGGTTGGAGGTGACATGCCGCTCATCGACCACGATGCCTCGGTCGACCTCCAGGCCGGCCGCCTGCGCGAGTTCGGTGTGCGGCACCATCCCGACGCCGAGCACCACCGTGTCGAAGACCTGCGGGGTGTCGGCTCCGGCGAACCACGCCTCGATGCCCGCGCCCCGGTCCACGAAACGCTCCACCGTGGCCTGTTCGGTCGTGACCCGGTGCCGGTCGTGGAGCGCGTGCAGCCATCCGGCCAGGTCCGGTCCGAGCACCGCCCGCAGCGGCACGGCGACCGGGTCGACGAGCAGCACCTCGCAGCCGAGGCGGACGGCGGTGGACGCGGTCTCCGCACCGATCAGGCCGGCTCCGACGACCAGGAGACGTGCCCCGGGGGTGAGCCACGGGCGAAGCCGGTCGGCGTCGTCCACCGTGCGCAGCACATGGACACGGCCGCTGTCGGCGCCGGGGACCGGCGGGCGGGCCGCGCCGCCGCCGGTCGCGAGCACGACGCGGTCGGCGGGAAGCACGCGTCCGTCCGACAGTTCGACCGCGCCCTCGCCGGGCCGGAGGGCCGTCACCGTGGTCCGGTTGACGAGGCGGATCCGCCGGTCGTCGTACCACTGGGGTGGCTGGAGGGCGATCTGCTTGAGGTCGGTGGCGCCGGCCAGGTAGTCCTTGGACAGCGGCGGACGGTCGTACGGGAACTCGCCCGCGTCGACCAGGCTGAGCTCCCCGTCGAAGCCCCCGGCGCGCAGCGCCCCGGCGGTGCTGACGCCCGCCACGCCCCCGCCGACGATCACGACACGGTTGTTCACGACACCGTCGTTCACGGCGTCTCACCCGGGAAGAGGTAGACCTCGCCGTCGCGCACCTCGACGCGGTGCGGGCAGGCGTTCCTGGTGGCGGGCAGGCCCTGGACCTCGCCGTTCTTCAAGCAGAACTTGCTGGAGTGCAGCGGGCACTCGACGAATCCGTCCTCGACCCAGCCCTCGGCAAGCGAGGCGGTCTCGTGGGTGCAGGTGTCGTCTAGCGCGTACACGGCGCCGTCGGTGTCCCGCAACAGGGCGATGTTGTCGGCGGTGCCGGTGACCGCCTTGTCGACGGCAATGCCCTCACCCTCGGGGATGTCGTCCAGGGCCGCGACGCGGATGCCGCTGCTCATGCTTTGCTCGCCTCGCTCGCCTCGTGCCAGGCGGGGGTGTTCATCAGTTCGCGCCAGCGCCCGTAGAAGGCCCGGCCCGCGGCGTCGCTGTACAGCTCGCTGGTGGTGCCGGGGTGGCGGCCGTCCTCGCGTTCACCGCCCAGGCCCATCTGGTAGTTGAGGGCGACACCGTTGGTGATGAAGCCGTGAGCGACGGCCTGCACCTCGCTCCAGTTCTCGCCGTCGTCCTGCTCGAAGATTCCGCTGGGGCCGAAGGTGCGCAGGTTGTACAGGCGCTGCGCCTCCCGCACCTCCTCGGGCATCGACTTGTCGACGATAGTCCAGGCCCAGACCTCCATACGGTCCGGTCCCTTGGGGTGCCAGACGCGGATGGAGCCGTTGACCGGGAGGTAGGAGAAGTTGGGGAAGACGGTGGCGTGGCCGTTGGTCAGCGGGCCCTCGACGCGGGCGTCGCCGAGGCGTTCACGCAGCGCGTCGTAGTTCGTCCACGCGTGCACGGTCTGCGCGTCGAACCGGTTCCTGGGGTGGACCGGGAAGCCCGCGCCGTGTCCGTTCTCACCGGCGTACTGGCGGCCGGTGCGGTGCACGATCTCGTCCTTGGGCTTCTTGCCGCTCGGGGAGAGCAGCATCAGCGCCGAGGCGTGACTCATGTTGACGTGGTACCAGTCGGTGGCGAACTGCTCGGCCGCCAGCTTCCAGTTGCCCTCAAGGACCCACTTGTGGACGCCGCCGACGACGACCGTGCCCTCCTCGTCGTGGTCGAGCATGGCGTCCATGTACCAGGCCATGTCGCCGAGGGACTCACGCAGCGGGACCGGGTCCGGGTTCCAGGTGCCGAAGACCAGGCCGCGGTAGATCTCCACGTGCGGCACTTCCACCAGGCCCCACTGCCCCGACTCGAAGGACTCGGGATAGCCGTCCTTGTTGGGCACGCTGACCAGCGAGCCGTCCAGGTTGTAGGACCAGCCGTGGTAGGTGCAGGTGAAGTTGCGTGTGGTGCCGAAGTCGGCACGGCAGACGCGGGCTCCGCGGTGGCGGCAGGAGTTGAGGTAGGCGCGGATCCGACGCTCGCGGTCCAGGGTCACGATGACCGGGTCCTCGCCCATGTACGTCGTGAAGAAGTCGCCCGACTTGCGGAACTGGTCGGTGTGCGCGAGGAACAGCCAGCTCGGAGCGAAGACCCGGCGCAGCTCCTGCCGGTACAGCTCCCGGTCGGTGAAGACGACGCGATCCAGCAGCCCGCTTGCGGTGTCGACGAGCCCGGAGACGTCGATGTTCCGCGCCAGGTCTGCCGGGCGCCGCAAGGCACCGCGCGGGGTCGGCGTGGCCGCACCCTGGGGTTCGATCGTCGAGGTCATGGGTACAGGCAACCGCAGCCCCGAGCGGAGGTGCCACGCATCGTTCCGTAGAACGGCACGCGCGCTGTCGGCGGCGGTCGGCGGCGGGAGAGCGTGGGCTCATGCTTGCCGCAATCGCCGTCTCCCAGAGCATGACCGACCCGCTGTCGGGGCTCGTCCTGGGCGACGTTCCACAGCCCGAGCCGCGGCCCGGCTGGTCGACCGTCCGCGTGGTGTCCTCGTCGCTCAACATGCACGACCTGTGGACCCTGCGCGGTGTCGGTCACCCGCCGGAGCGGCTGCCCATCGTCCTCGGCTGCGACGCCGCCGGATACGACGAGGACGGCAACGAGGTCCTCGTCCATCCGGTCATCGCCGACCCGGACGCCGGCCTCGGCGACGAGACCCTCGACCCGGGCCGCGCCCTGCTGTCGGAACAGCACAACGGGGCGTTCGCCGAGTACCTCTCCGTACCCACCCGCAACCTCGTCCCCAAGCCGGACTGGCTCACCTTCGACGAGGCCGCCTGTCTGCCCGTCGCCTGGGGCACCGCCTACCGGATGCTGTTCACCCAGGCCGGGATACGCGCGGGCGACCGGGTCCTCGTCCAGGGCGCCGGAGGCGGAGTCGCCTCGGCCGCCATCAAGCTCGCCGTCGCCGCCGGTGCTGTCGTCTACGCCACCAGCCGCAGCGCGGACAAACGGGCACAGGCCGAGTCATGGGGCGCGCGTGCCGCCGTACCGACCGGGGAGCGGCTGCCCGAACGCGTGGACATCGTGGTCGAGACGGTCGGCGAGACCACCTGGGCGCACTCGATGAAGGCGCTGCGGCCCGGCGGCACGATCGTGATCGCGGGCGCGACCAGCGGTATGAACCCGCCCGCCGACCTGGGCCGGGTCTTCTACCTCCAGCAGCGCATCCTCGGCTCGACCGGCTGCACCCGCGCCGAGCTGGTCGGCCTGCTGAGGCTCATGGATGCCACCGGTCTGCGCCCCGTTATCGACCGCACGCTTCCCCTGGAAGAGATCCACAAGGGCTTCCAGCTCATGATCGACGGACGGCTCACCGGAAAGCTCGTCATCCACCCGCCCGCCCAGGAAGCCGTCCAGCAGCCCGCCCAGGAAGGAGCACTGCGATGACCGCCGCCGCGGTGGGACTGTCCCACTCTCCGCTCATCGGCAAGAACGACCCAGCGCCGGAAGTCGTCGCCGCCGTCGAGGAGGCGGTGGAGGGCGCGCGCTCCTTCGTCCGCGCCTTCGACCCCGAACTGGTCGTCCTGTACGCCCCCGACCACTACAACGGCTTCTTCTACAAGGAGATGCCGCCCTTCTGCCTGGCCACCGAGGCGAGCACCGTCGGTGACTTCGGATCGTCGGCGGGCCCACTGTCCGTCGACGCGGAGGCCGCCCGCTCGATCGCGGGCGGGGTGCTGGAACGCGGTGTGGACCTGACCGTGTCGGCGCGGATGACCGTCGACCACGGGTTCGTCCAGCCGCTGGATGTGCTGTTCGGCGGCATCGACAAGGTGCCGGTGGTACCGGTCTTCGTCAACGGCGTGGCCACCCCGCTCGGTCCGGTCAGCCGGATCCGGGCGCTGGGGACCGCGATCGGGCAGGCCGCCGCCGCACTCCACCGCCGGGTGCTGTTCCTCGGCTCGGGCGGCCTCTCTCACGACCCGCCCGTGCCGGTTCTCGACGGCGCTCCGCCGCGGGTCGCCGACGCGCTGATCGAGGGGCACCCGCCGACCGCCGAGCAGCGGGCCCGGGGTGAGGAGCGGGTCGTGCAGGCAGGCCGGGATTACGCGGCCGGTTCGACGCGGATGATCCCCATCAACCCCGCCTGGGACAACCAGGTCCTGGACACCCTGGAGAGCGGCCGGCTGGCCGACGTGGACTCCTGGACCGTGGAGTGGATGGGCGCCGAGGGCGGTGGCTCGGCCCACGAGGTACGCACCTGGATCGCCGCGTTCGCGTCCCTCGCCGCCACCGGCGACTACCGGATGACCTCCCGCTTCTACGCGCCGATCCCTGAGTGGATCGCCGGCTTCGCCGTGGCGACGGCGGCACAGGGGGATGTCCGATGACCAGCACGCGACCGACTTCCCCGGAGCGGCGACGGCCTGATCACGGAAAACGATCGGGTGGCGGGACCGGCCGCCGCCCGATCGGTCCTGCCGCGAAGCCGACGACGGGCCGACACGGTCACGCCGACACCGTCAGGGCGATCCGCTCACCGAGAAGCGCGTGTGGCCTGCCATTCCCAGGCCGACCACGTCTGGGACGCGGCGGCGGCGACCCGGCGTACGTGCGCGCTCATGCGCCGCGTGTCGATCTGCCCTCGCCGTCCCGCCACGGACAGCGCCGCCACGGCCCGGCCGCCGCGGGCGAGCACGGGGGCGGCCACGCAGGACAGACCGGGCTGGTACTCCTCGTCGTCGAAGGCGACCCCCGTACGGCGGATGGTGGCCAGCTCGGCGAGCAGTTCCTCCGGGCCGGCGACGGTCCGGTCGGTGAATCGCGGGAGGGGATCGGACAGCGCCTGCTCCGCGGCACTCGCGTCATAGGCCAGCAGGACCTTTCCCACCGCCGTCGCGTGGGCCGGACGCCGTCCGCCAATCCGGGTCGGCACGGGAGCGGTGCGGTGGCCGTACAGCTTGGCGAGATACACCACGTGCGTGCCGTGGAGGACGGCCAGGTGGACCGTCTCACGGCTGGACTCGTACAGGTCCGCCAGATGCGGCAGCAGTACGTCGCGGACGTGGTCGGACTCGGGCGCGTACACGGCCCGGCCCAGGTGGTGCAGACGCTCGCCCAGCCGGTAGTCCGTGCCCACGCGCTCCACGACGCCGTTGCGTTCCAGCATGCCGAGGACCCGGTGCGCGGTCGACTTGCTCATCTGGGCCCGTCGCGCGAGTTCGCTGACACCGCTGCCGCCGGTCTCGTTTCCGAGGGCGACGAGGAGGCTGATGGCCTTGTCGACAGCGGCCCGGTCGTCGCGTGTGGGGCCGGCGAGGGTGGCGGTCATGTCGTTCACCTCAGCTCCGAAGGGCGGTGTCACTTTTAGCAGACCACCCATCAACGTATACGTGACAATGATGCGAACCCGGCCGCCGTTCGTCAACAATGACGGTGTGGCAATTAAAAGTGACACCATGCACCATGAGAACGATCTTGTAGCCCGTAACGTCCGGCGCTTCCGCCTGGAGCGGGCGATGTCCCTCGGCGAGCTGGCCCGCCGGTCCGGTCTGTCGAAGCAGACGCTCTCCAAGATCGAGAACGGCGAGGGCAACCCCACCGTGGAAACGCTGGCCCTCCTCGGGGCCGCCCTGGACCTGCCCACCCGCCGGCTGCTGACCGAATGGGGCACCCCGGTCTATGTCCAACGGCAGGGCGAGAGCGAATGGTCCACCACCGGCAACGGTACGGAACGCCTGCTGGACGAGACCTATGGATCGGGATACGTGCGCACCCTCGTGCTACGACTGGAACGCGGCGAGCGGGACCCCGAACCGATCGACGCCCTCACCGCCGGCACACTGCACCACATCTATGTGATCACCGGGCGGCTGCGCACCGGCCCGGTCGCCGAACCGGTGGACATCAACGCGGGCGATTTCGTCCGCTTCCCGGGCGACGTCCCGCACCGGCACATCTGCCTCAGCGAACGGGTCGTGGCCCACATGGTCACCACGCTTCCCCAGGTCCGCCAGTTCGGCCCGACGGTCACGAAGGGCGGGGTGACGCCACGGGAGAGCTGAGTTGTTCGAGCAATTCGTGCCCCGTCGGGGCGGGGCCGTTCGAAGGCCGGACGAAAACAGGGCCCGGCCATCGGTCGGGAGCCGGCAGCGCTTCCATTCGGACGTCGACCCGGTAGTCATGGGCCGCCCGGAAACAGCCCTCCAGCACGTTCAAGGCAGCCGGGTCCGTGGCTCCGAGCAGGGTGTGCCAAGTGCGGGATTCCGGGTCGGAGAACATCGGCAAGCGGAGCTGGATACGTTGGTCGGCTTCGACGCGGCAGGCGAACGGCCGTGACCGTCGGCCCGCCGCTCATTCGGTCATCTCGTCACTGGGCGTGACCACTTTCGCTCAGTTGGGCTCGCAGCCCGGCCAGCAGGATGCGCATCGACGCCTGGAAGCTGTCGTCCATCGGGTGCGTGCGTCCGGAGTCGTAGCGGGCCATGAAGGCGTTGTTCTCCAGCCCGGCCATGTTCCGGTTCAGCGCCGGGTACGCGTTGGGATCGAGACCGCGCAGTTCCTGGGACAACTCGCTCTTCCAGTCGGACTCGACGCCACTCGGCTCCGCGGACAGCTCCAGCGCGGTCCAGCCCAGGATGAATCCGAGCAGCGCGTTGTAGGCGTGCACCAGGTCGGGGCCGACGAAGCCCGTTCGCTCCAGGACGCCGACGATGCGCTCGACCATGGGCATGCACGTCGTGGAGACCACCATCTGGTTTCCGGCCATCTGGGCGATCTCCGGATGCCGGTGCATCGCCTTGCGGCACAGCTCGGCGACCTCGGTCAGCCATCGCTCCCAGCCGAGCCGGTGTTCGTCCGGGAGCACGACCTCGTCGAAGACCCTGGTCGCGACCGCGGCGAGAAGCTGCGCCTTCGATCCGACGTGGTAGTAGAGCGCCGTGGGATAGACACCCATCGTCTTGGCGAGCGCGCGCATGGTGAAGTTCTCAAGTCCATCACTGTCGATGAGCTTCAGCGCTGCGTCGACGACATCCTGATGGGTCAGAGTCGGCCGAGAAGGATGCGGTCGCGCACTCCGGGAGCCTTTGGGTACGGTCGGGGCTGCCATGAGTGCTCCTGAATCGTCCGATTGGTACTGAGAATAGGTAAATTCGTCGTTCCCTGTGGTGTGCGTCCCGGGAACCTGATCCACCACGACCGCCTATTGTCCACGACCGTCGTCCGAGCTCGTTTTCGACGGCGGACAGAGCCTTGTCCGGAAGCGAGCACAGTTCGCCTCCGCAGGCCGGCCCGTCCGGACGACGGTCCGGACGGACGATCGGATGCATGACGTCACCTCCTGTGTACCGGTCAGTCGCCGGGCGGCGAGGGCGGTTGCGGGGACAGGGGTCCGGAATACCGGCCGACGCATTCCTGAAGTCGGCTCGCGTCGAGCCCGAAGGCCCGGAACCCGTCCGCTCCCTCCATCGTCTCCGCGGCGACCAGTGCGTTGAGGATCGCTTCCTGAGTGCACTCCATCGCGGCGGCCAGCAGCGGACTGAGCGCGGAATTCGGCAGCACCCGCAGACTCTCCACCTCGGAGGCACCGAAGTCGAAGCCCTCACGGGGGTGTTGGGCGGTGGAGAACGCCAACGCGAAGTCGCCGCTGAGGTGATGCCCGTAAGCGCCGTTTCTCGCCACGCCCAGGGTCGCCCGATGCGCGATCCGTTCGCACTGTGAGGGCAACAGGGGCGCGTCGGTGGCCACGATGATGAGGATGCTGTTCTTGTGCGGATCGAGCGGTCCCCGGTCCTGGCTACCGGGAACGCCGAGCGGGACCTCGCTGAGCGGGATCATCTCGCCGACCGGTACACCGGCCACCTCGAACTCCTCGCGCCCGCCGTGGTTGGCCTGCACCATGACGCCGAGCGTGTACGTGCCGGCCGGCTGCTCGACCACCCGGGAAGAGGTTCCGATGCCGCCCTTGAACCCGTGGCAGACCATTCCGGTCCCGCCGCCCACACTGCCCTCGGCGACAACCTCCGACGCGGTGTCCAGGGCGTGCGCGACATGCTCCTCGCGCACATGCAGACCGCCGATGTCGTTGAGCATCCCGTCCCAGGTCTCACCGACCACGGGCAGCCGCTCCAGCACACCCCTGCGGCGCGACTCGATGGCGACCACCGCGTCACGGACGGTGCCGACGCTGTGCGAGTTGGTGGTCATGATCGGCCCATAGAGGGTGCCGGCCTCGCGTACGAAGTGCATGCCGGTCCATTCCCCGGACCCGTTGAGCGCGAAGAACCCGGCGAAGCAGGGCCGCTCCCAGGTGTCGCCCGGGTGCGGGATCACCGCCGTCACCCCGGTGCGCACCGGGCCCTCGCCGACACGCAGCGGGCCCGCGTCACCGCGGATGATCGTCGAGTGTCCGACGCGCACCCCGGCCACATCGGTGATCGAGTTCCGTGGACCGGTCGGGTACCGGCCGATGCCGATACCCAGGTCGCGCAGCCTTGTCGTCATCGCTCCGTGTCCGAACTGTCCGATGCGGCGGCGGTGTGTTCGAGCGCCCAGTCCATGAGCCGCTGGTAGGCGTCCCGGGGGTACGACGGGGCACCGCCGCCGAGCAGGGCGAAGTGGGTGACCTCCGGGTACCGCACCAGCCGTGCGCGGACCCCTTGGGCGCGCAGCGCCTGGAACCACAGCTCGCCCTGGAGCATCGGGCAGCGCAGGTCCTCCTCGTTCTGCAGGATCATGAAGGGGGTGGTCACCTTGCCGACGTGGGCGATGGGCGAGCGGTCGGTGAGCCGGTCGTACACCTCCCGCAGGGGTCCGCCCGCGATCCACTCGCTGGTCAGGACGCCGGCGTCGGTGCCCTGCCAGGAGACGTGGTCGGAGATCATGACGCCGGCGATGGCCGCCGCGAAGCGGTCGGTGCGGGTCGTCAGCCACGCCGTCATGGTGCCGCCGTAGCTGAAGCCGCTCAGCACCAGCCGTGCCGGGTCGGCCAGGCCCTCGGCGACGACGACGTCGACCGCGCCGAGGATGTCGCCCTCGTCGGCGTAATGCCAATCCCCGTTGGTGGCCTGCATGAACGCGTCGCCGTAGCTGGCGCTGCCGCGGGAGTCCACGCACAGCACGGTCCAGCCCTGTCCCGCCAGGGCCTGTTGGTACAGGAAGTGCTCGGACAGTGCGGGCGTCCACGCGTTGTAGGGCCCTCCGTGGACGTCCACGAGAAGGGGGCTGGGGCCTTCGACATCGTCCTTGCGCAGGATGTAACCGTGGACGCGCTGGCCGTCCGGCGCTTCGAAGACGCGGACCTGCGGCGCCACGAAGTCGACCTCGCCGAGGTTGCTCTCCTGGAAGCGGGTGAGCTGGCGCTCGCCCTGGCCGTCGGAGATGTACAGCTCCGCGATGTGCCCCTCGTCACCGGCGACGAAGGCGATGGCCTCGGTGCCGTACGCGGCGGTGCGCACTGTGCGGGTGCCGCCGAGCAGTTCCTTGGGCGCCCCACCGGTAACCGGTGCTTCGAGCACCCGGGTGCGGGCCAGGTACCACTCGCCGAAGCGGACCCGGGTCCCGTCTGCGGTGAAGCGGGCGGGGAAGGTCAGGTCCCAGTTGGGCATGTGGTTGCCGGGGTGGTCGGGCAGGAGCTGACGCGGCGCCTGACCGCCCTCGGCGGGGACGGTCCACAGCCGCGGCTCGGCCAGGCCCGCGCGGTCCGAACCGACCATCAGCAGCGTCTCGCCGTCCGGGGACCAGTCCAGGGCCCAGAACATCGCGTCCGCCGCGGTCACCGGCGTCAGCCGTCCGGTCTCCACGTCGACCACGGCGATGGTCTGGGGACACAGGACGGTGCCGTACACGCTGTAGTCCGGCATGCTCACCGCGATACCCCGGCTGTCCGGGGCCCACACCGGCATGGTGTGGTCGTGGTCGCCGTCGGTCAGCTGCCGCGCCTGGCCGCCGTCCACGGTCAGTACGAAGAGCTGCTGGCGGAGTTCCTTCCGCAGCCCCAGGCCGTCGATCTTGTATCCGATGTCGTCGACGACCACCGGGCACCGCCTGGCCGCCACGCTGTCCTCCACCGTCTCGGCACCGTCGACCGTCGCCGTCCAGGCGATCATCGTACCGTCTGGTGACCAGACGCCGAGGTCGGCCCCGAGCGGCAGGTCCGTCAGCCGGGTCGCCTCGCCGCCGTCCAGCGGCAGCGACCACAGCTGGGCCGGGCCGCCGTCCGACGAGGACAGGTACAGCAGGTGCCGGCCGTCCGGCGAGAAGCGCGGCGCGGAGTCCGCGGGACCCGAGGTCAGCTGCTTCGGCTCGCCGCCGTCGGTCGTGACCAGCCAGATCGTGGAGCGGGTGTGGTCCTTCTCGGCGTCCGCGACGGAGACGACGAACGCCACGGACCGGCCGTCGGGGGACATCTGCGGATCCGACGGGATGTGGATGGCGTAGAGGTCATCAAGTTGGAAGGGACGCGTTGGCATGGGCGCTCCGTTCTACGGTGTCGTGGGTCACGGCCCCGGGAAAGTGGCAGGCCGCGAGATGGCGCGCGTTCAGTTCGACGAACTGTGGCCTGCGTTCGGTACAGATCTGCCGGTCCGCGTGGACGCCCGGCCCGGCGGGGCAGCGCGGGTTGAACGGGCAGCCGGCGGGAAGGTGGAAGGGGTCC
The DNA here is from genome assembly GCF_040683095.1 of Sphaerisporangium sp. NPDC051017. Lineage (NCBI taxonomy): Bacteria > Bacillati > Actinomycetota > Actinomycetes > Streptosporangiales > Streptosporangiaceae > Sphaerisporangium > Sphaerisporangium sp. NPDC051017. The sequence continues at coordinate 215,643 of NZ_JBFBCI010000007.1, read as the reverse complement.
GGCGGCTCGGTGTCGAGCACCTTGGCGTCGGCGCGGGGGGCGGGCCGGCGCAGCGAGGGCACGGCGTCGAGCAGCGCACGGGTATAGGGGTGCCGCGGCCGGGAGACCAGTTCGGCGGTGGGCGCCTTCTCGACGATCCGGCCGGCGTACATCACCGCGATCTCGTCGCACATGGCGGTCACGACGGCGAGGTTGTGCGAGATGAACAGGGTCGTGATGTTCAGCGTCGCGACGGCCTCACGTACGACGTTCAGCACCGAGCCCTGCACGGACACGTCGAGCGCGGAGGTGATCTCGTCGGCGACCAGCAGGGACGGGGCGGAGGCCAGCGCGCGGGCCAGCGCCACGCGCTGGCGCTGGCCGCCCGACAGCCTCGACGGCAGGGACGTCGCGTGCCGGGGGTCGAGCGAGACCAGTTCGAGCAGCCGCCGTACCTCGGCGGACCGGTCGGCGCGCCCACCCCTCGCGCCGCCGGCGGCCACGCCTTCGGCGATCGAGGCGCCGACGGTCATGCGCGGGTCGAGGGAACCGGACGGGTCCTGGAAGATCATCTGCACCGGCTGCGCGGTACGGCCGAACAGAGAGCGGCGCGCGAGCGGCGCCCCGTCGACGAGGATCTGCCCGGAGGTCACGGGGGCGAGGCCCGCCACCGCGCGCCCGAGGCTGGACTTGCCGGACCCGGACTCGCCGACCAGGCCGAGGAAGCCCCCGGAGGGGATGGTGAGGTCCACGTTGTCCACCGCGGTCATGACGCGACGGCCCTTGCCGTAGCTCACGGTCAGACCCTTGAGTTCGAGGGCGCTCATGCGCCGCCTCCCCCGGGGCCCACCAGCGTGTCGGCCTTGACCATGACCTGCGGGTACCAGCAGGCCACCCGGTGGCCCGCGCGGCCCTGGGCTTCCAGGCGCGGCCGTTCGCTACGACATCGGTCGTCGGCGCTCACGCACCGCGCGGCGAACGGGCAGCCCTCCGACATCGCCGACGGCTCCGGCGGCGTGCCGGGAATCGTCACCAGATGTCCGCCCGGCTCGGACATCACCTCGGGAACGCAGTCCAGAAGTGCCCGTGTGTAGGGGTGTGCCGCAGTCTCTCGCAGCATGTCCGTGGTCAACTCCTCCACGATCGTTCCGCCGTACATGACCAGAGCCCGTTGGCAGCGCTGCGCGACCACGCCCAGATCGTGACTGATGAGCATCAAGGACGCGTCGTTGTCGGCCCGTACCTGTTCGAGCAGATCGAGCACCTGCCGCTGGACCGTGACATCCAGGGCCGTCGTCGGTTCGTCGGCGATGATCAGCTGGGGGCTGCCCATCACGCCGATGCCGATGACGGCCCGCTGGCGCATCCCGCCCGACATCTCGTGCGGGAACTGGCGGGCCCGGCGGGCCGGGGCGGGGATCCGCACCTGCCCGAGCCGCCCCACCGCCCGCGCCATGGCGGACTTGCGATCGGCCCCCTCGTGCACCTGCACGACCTCTGCCAGCTGGGCGCCGACCCGCATCGAGGGGTTCAGGGCGGTCATCGGATCCTGGAACACCATCGAGATCGACGTTCCCAAGGCCTTGGCACGCTGGGACACGGTGAGCGGGCGGAGGTCACGGCCGCCGAAGTCGATCCGGCCGGCCGTGGCGTACGCGCCGGTGGGCAGGAGCCCCGCGATGGCGGACGCGGTCAGGCTCTTTCCGCTGCCGGACTCGCCCACGATACCGACGCTTTCGCCCGCCTCGATCTCGAAGGACACCTCGCGCACCGCCTCGAACGACTCGGCGGTGCCTTCGGGGAGCACCTCCACCCGCAGTCCGGAGACCCGGAGCCTCGCTGAGGTCTCCGCGAATTCGTCGCGCTCGGCGGCCGGGCTGACCGCTGTCGCCGCGCTCTCGGTCTTGCGGCGGCCCTGCCCGGAGCGGCGGCCGGCGGCATGGGACAGCGCCTCGCCGAGAGCGGAGAAGCTGAGCCCCGCGAACACGATCGCCGCGGCGGCGCCGAGTGCCTGGCCCGGGTTGACGTAGATCCGTGCCAGCCCCTCGTTGAACAGCTGGCCCCAGTCGTACGACGGCGGCTGTACGCCGAGGCCGAGGAACGACAGGGCGGCGAACGCCTGGAGGACGGAGGCGAAGATGATCGTGGCGTTGAGCACGATGGGTTCGGCGACGTTCGGCAGGAAGTGCCGGACGAGCAGTCTGACCGGCCCGACCCGCAGCATGCGCGAGGCGGCGATGTAGTCGCGCTGGGCGATACCGGACGCGAGCGTGTGGGTCAGGCGGGCGAAGAACGGGGCTCCCGACAACCCGACCGCGAGGACCGCGCCGCTGCTTCCGGCTCCGAAGATCACAATGAGGAAGAGGGCGAGCAGCAGTCCCGGAAAGGCCACCGCGAAGTCGACGACGGCGGTGACGAGGCGGCCCAGGCGGCGGCCGAGGACGACCGGGAGGACGCCGATCACCACACCGGCCACGACACAGAGGGCCGTCGCCGCCAGCGACAGCTCCAGAGAAAGCCGCGTCGCCACCAGCACCCGGGCGAACACGTCCCGGCCGAGCGAGTCGGTGCCCAGCCAGTACTCTGCGGAGGGAGGGAGTTGCGCATCGGCCACCTTCCCGGTCGTCGCCTGGTCCTCGAACAGGATCGGCGCCACTACGGCGATGACCGCGAGGACCGCAACTCCGGCCGCACCCGAGATGCCGAGCGGGGTACGCAGGAAGGCCGGCAGTCGCCTGCGAGTCATGGTCAGCCCTCCAGAATGGTCGAGCGCGGATCGGCCACGGCGATCAGCATGTCGACAACCAGGTTGATCAGCAGGACGGCGCCGCCGGTCACCAGGACCAGGGCCTGCACCATCGGGTAGTCCTTGGTCGTCACTGACTGGGTGAGTGTCGACCCCAGGCCCGGCAGCACGAAGATCGTCTCGACCAGGATGGTGCCGGCGAGCAGTCCGCCGAGCATGAGCCCTCCCATGCTCAGGGTCGGGGTCAGCGTGTTCGGAATGACGTGACGCAGGAACACGCGCAGGGTCGGCAGCCGCTTGGACCGTGCGGTGCGGACGAAGTCCTCGCCCAGCACCCGCAGTGTTTCCAGGCGGACGATACGGGCCAGCGCCGCGGCCGGTCCCACCGCCAGCGCGATGACCGGGAGCACGTAGCCGGAGACGGTGTCCGTACCCGCGATCGGCAGCAGCTTCATCCGGACCGCGAAGACATAGGAGAGTCCCACCGCGAGGAGGAACCCCGGAATCGAGTAGGCCAGCCCGGTGACCGAGGTGAAGGCCATGTCCAGGAACCTGCGGCGCCCGCCGCTGGTCGCCGCCGCGATGGCGGCACCCAGCGGCACGGCTACCACGACCGCCAGCAGGAACGCCAGGACTGCGAGGCGTGCCGTCTCGGCCCAGCGCTGCCCGATGATCTCGCTGACCGGCAGCCCCAGGTTGAACGACGTGCCCAGGTCACCCGTGAACACGCCGCCCACGAAGTGCCCGAACTGGTCGAGAAGGGACTTGTCCAGGCCAAGTTCGACCCGTCGCTGGGCGACCGACTGTGCCGAGGCGGTGATCCCGAGTGAATTCCGTGCGGGGTCGCCCGGGATCAGTTGGATCAGGACGAAGGCCATCACCATCAGTCCGAGCAGCGAGGCCGCGAACCTGAACAGCCGCCGCGCGAGGAAACGCACCCATGGATTCACCGGACCGCGGCTGGTCAGTCCGCGTGGCGCCGCCGGCGCCGTGGTAGCCGTCATGTGCTCACGCTCATTTGGTCAGGCGGATGCTGGTCGGCACGATGTACGAACCGGAGAACTTGAATGTCGCGTTCTTCCCGAAGGTCGGCCAGGGCATGTTGGCGAACGGGACGACGTCACTGTCACGGACGAGAGCCGTCTCCGCGGCCAGCCAGTTGGAGCAGCCGGCCGCGCCGGAGGACTCGCTGGCCTTCTTGACCTCGGCGGTGTAGGTCGCGTTGTCGATGTGCGCGAAGTTGCTGCCGTTCGGCGGTGCGTCACCGGAGAGGATCGACACAAGCTGGTTGGGCGTGGAGACCCCGAGGCCGTTCCAGTTGACCTCCCAGGCACCACTGCCGAAGAGCACCGAGTTCGTCTGGGAGACCGGCTTGCCGACGGGCTGCACATCGACGCCGATCTTCTTCCAGGCCGCGGTGGCCAGCTCGGCCGCGGCCGGACTGCCAGAGGGGATGTCGGTGTTGTACAGGAAGGTGATACTCAGGCGCTTGCCGTCCTTGACACGGACCCCGTCGGGGCCGGGCTTCCAGCCTGCGGACGACAGGATGCTCTGCGCCTCCGACACGCTGTGGGTCGGCAGGGCCGATTCCACCGAATTACCCGGACACGCGGCCGGCGTTCCCGGAGTGAAGGTCGTCGGACCGCTCCCGGTTCCGCCGGTGTAGACACTCTGGATCTCCGGCAGGTTCAACGCGGTGGTCAGCGCGAGCCGGACCTTCTCGTCGGCGGTCACGTGACCGGCACCCTGGTTGAAGAACATCTCCCCGATGGGCGAGAGGTAAGACGCGCTGAACAGCTTCGCGGCACTGAGCCGCTGCACGTCCGAGGAGCTCACCGAGGCCGCGTTGATGGATCCCGCCATCAGCAGGTTGGCCTGGGTGGCCTGGTCGGCGACGACCTTGAACGAGACCTTCGACGGTTGGTCCGCCGCGTCGACCCTGGCCCCATTCGGGCCCCACGCGTACTCGGTGCGCCTTGTGTACGTGTACTCGTCACCTGTGACGGCCTTGGTCAGCTTGTACGGGCCGGTGCCGTCGGCGCCCTGTTTGAGCTTGGACCGGTCGGCCAGGCCGCCCTTGCAGACCATCGGCACCAGCGACAGGCCGTTCAGGAAGAACGGGGCGGGCCGGCTCAGCTTCAGCGTCACGGTGGTGCCGGCCGAGTCGGCCTTCGCCGTGATCCCGGGCGGCAGATACGTACCGAGGAGCGGGCTTCCGCTCTTCGGGTTCTCCAGGAAGGCGAAGTTCGCCTCGACATCGGCCGCGGTGAAGGCCGAGCCGTCCGCGCAGGTCACCCCCTTGCGCATGGTGAACACCCAGTCGTCGCCGCTCTGCGTCCACGACGAGGCCAGTCCGGACACGAAGCTTCCGTCCGGCGTCTCGTTGACCAGCGGGTCATAGGCGAAGGAAGCCATGGTGAGGGCGGTGCCGTCAAGCGTCTTCTGAGGGTCCAGGGACCCCGGTTCGGACGGCACGGCCATCGTGAAGGTCCCGCTCGCCGACGTCGTGGACGTCGAACTGGAGGAACAGGCGGCAGCCGTCGAGACTGCGGCCAATGCCAGCGCAGCCGCCAGCAGCCTTTGGGATCTAGCAGGGTCTCCGACAGAGCGCATCACTCGGGGCTCCATTCCACTCCACCGCATGACAACGGGTTCGGCACGAACGCTCAAGACCGAGCGGGTTAACCAACCGACAAGGTTAGTAGTACGTGCAGACAAGGTTGGTAGTACGTCGTATAGGGTGTGTTGTCCGACGTACAGTGTCAAGGCTTCAGGAAGCACACCTTCAGGCTGATGTCTCATCCAGCCGACGTACGGGCACCTGGGCCCGTCCCCCAACGCAGCGACGGGCATAGTGCCCCACTGAGGAGCCACGATGACTAGCGAAGCTCTCCCACCGACCGCCACACCGGGCGTGTTCGACAACGTCGAGCACGCCGACTTCCCGCACCAGCGAGTCGCGTTCTGCTATGACCGGCGCACGGGGTTGCGGGCGATCATCGCCATCCACTCCCTCGCGCTCGGCCCCGCGATCGGCGGCTGCCGGATCCGTCCCTACGCGGACGAGAACGCGGCGCTCGCCGACGCGCTCCGCCTCTCCCGCAGCATGACCTACAAGGCCGCCAGCGCCGGACTCGATCACGGCGGCGGAAAGGCCGTGATCATCGGTGACCCGGCGAACGTCAAGTCGCGGGAGCTGTTCGAGGCCTTCGGCCGGTTCGTCGAGGAACAGGGCGGGCGCTACATCACGGCGTGCGACGTCGGCACCGTCTGCGACGACATGGACATCATCGGGGGCGTGACCCGGCATGTCGCCTTCCGGAGCACCGCCGTCGGCGGCTCCGGTGACAGCGGCCTGAACACGGCGCTGGGAGTTCTGCAGGCCATGCGCGCCGGCGCGGAAGCCCAATGGGGTACCGCCGAACTCACCGGACGCACGGTCGGCGTGGAGGGTCTCGGCAAGGTCGGATACAACCTGGTGTCACTCCTGCACGCCGAAGGGGCACAGGTCGTCGCGACCGACGTCAGCGCCGCGGCGATCGAGCGGACCCGTACCGAGTTCCCCGAGGTGCGGATAGCGGAGAGCGTCCTCGACGCCCCGGTCGACATCTACGCCCCGTGTGCCCTCGGCGGGACCATCGACACGACCACCGTCGAGCGCATCACCGCCCGGCTGGTCTGCGGCGGTGCCAACAACCAGTTGGCCGACCCGGCCCTCGAGAACACCCTGGCCGGCCGCGGCATCCTCTGGGTCCCGGACTACGTCGCCAACGCCGGCGGCCTCATCCAGGCGGCCGGAGAGGTGGCCGGCTGGACCGCCGACGCGACCCGCAAGGACGTCGAGGCGATCTTCGACACCGCCAAGAGGGTGATCGACTTCGCCCGTGACAGCGGCGTCACCACCGGGGTGGCCAGCCGGCAGCTCGCGGACCAGCGCATCCGCGCGGCCGAGTCCGACTGAGCGGCGGCCCGCGAGGGGCTGCCGCTTCGGGCGGGCCCCGGCGACTGTGATCACCACCGCCGGTGAGCTCTGCGGCGGGTCGATCCTGCCGGTGGCCCGCCCTGGCGGTCGTATCCGCGTCGTGCCGGTGACCCGCCTGTCGGCCGTATCCACCTCCTGCCGGTGTGCGCCGCACCGCCCATCGCCGCGGGGGGCGGCTTTCGGCTCGGCCGCCTCGGACCCCGTTGCTCGGCTCTGCCTTGCCCACCGGCGGCTGTGCCGTGGTGATCATTACCGACGACGTGGCCGACGTGGCGACCACGCACAAGCCGATCCCCCGGACGACCCGAGGCGCAGAGACGATCCATAGCGCAGAAAGGAAACCCGCGCATGAACGAGCGCATGGCAGATCGCGTGGCCGAACGCCCCAGCGAACCCGTGGCGGCCCGACCGAAGCCGATCAACCTGGCCGAAGCGAGCGGTTTCCGCGCGTTCGTCCGCGACGGCTGGGACACCGGCGACCGCGCGGTCGCTGTAACCCCGGGTGCCCGCGAGGCCGCAGCGGCGCACCGCGCCAGACTCTCCGGCGCGCTGCCCGGCCGACGGATCGCGGTCCCGTCCGGGCACGCGCCGGTCCGCAGCAACGACACCGACTACCTCTTCCGTCCCGACAGCGACTTCTCCTGGCTGACCGGCTGCGCCGCCGAAGACGCGATCCTGGTCATGCATCCGGTCCCCTGTGGGCACGAGGCCGAACTGTTCCTGCGCGAACCGGCCGACCCAGCCGACGCGGACTTCTTCGCCAACGCGCGGGACGGTGAACTGTGGATCGGGGCGGTGCCCGGTCTGACCGAGTGGTCGCAGGCGCTCGGTGTGCCGTGCCGACCGCTGGAGGATCTGCCCGGGGCGCTGCGCGGCCGACTGCCCCTGGTGCATGCGAACACGGGCGTCGACGGCTTGCTCGACGCGCTGGTCGGGGACGCGCCGTCGGCCGAACTCCGGCGCGTGCTGGGTGATCTGCGGCTGATCAAGGACGACTGGGAGATCGGCCAGTTGCAGGCCGCGATCGACGCGACGGTGCTCGGATTCTCCGACGTGGCGAGGGAACTGCCCACCGCGATCGACCGGGGCGGCGAACGCTGGCTGCAGGGCACGTTCGACCGGCGGGCGCGGACCGAGGGCAACGGCCCCGGGTACACCTCCATCGTCGCCGCGGGGCCGCACGCCGCCGTACTGCACTGGGTGCGCTGCGACGGTCCGGTGCCCGAAGACGCGGTCCTGCTGCTGGACGCCGGCGTGGAGCTGAACACCCTCTACACGGCCGACGTCACTCGCACCTTTCCCGTGTCAGGCCACTTCAGCGCGGCCCAGCGACAGGTCTACGAGCTGGTGCTCAAGGCGCATCTGGCCGGCCTGGCGGCGGTCCGGCCAGGCGCGGCCTACCTGGAGTTCCACCACGCGGCGATGGCCACGCTCGCCGCCGGACTGGACGACTGGGGTCTGCTGCCGGTGTCGGTGGACGAGGCGCTCGCCGCCGACGGGCAACACCATCGGCGGTACATCTGCTGCGGGATCGGGCATCATCTGGGCCTCGACGTACACGACTGCGCCGCCGCCGGCCCGGAGCGGTACCACCAGGGCGTACTCGAACCCGGGATGACGCTGACCGTCGAACCGGGGCTGTACTTCCACCCGAACGACCTGACGCTCCCACCGGAACTGCGTGGCATCGGCGTACGCATCGAGGACGACCTGCTGGTCACCCCCACCGGCCACACCGTGATGTCCGCCGCGCTGCCGATCACACCGGACGGGCTGGAGACCTGGGTGGGCGAGCGTGTCGGTCTGCCGTAGTTCCCCGAACCCGGCGAGGACCACCTCCCATCGACCACGCGCCCGGGGCGAGTTTCCTCACCTCGGGCGCGTCAGTCCTCGGCCGATGGACACTCCACCCTCTTGAGATCACCACGGCCCGACAGCGCGTGACAGAGCCCTGACCTGGCGTTCTCGGCGCGGGCCACCGTCACGGTGACCACGGTGTAGACCGACGGCCGCGCGGGCTGCTCACTGCCCGCGCGGCCGTCGGTCACACCGCCACTGTCGTTCCTCAGCCAGTGACCGGAGTGCCTCAGTCGGCCAGGTCGAGGGCGGCTCGGACGACGCTGTCGGAGTCGATGCCGTGGTACCGGTAGACGCCCTCGATCGAGCCGGACTGACCGAAGCCGGTCACGCCGAGGCTCGTCAGCCGGACCTGATTGATCGTCGCCAGGAACGCGAGTGTATGCGGGTGTCCGTCGAGCACGGTGACCATGGGCGTGGCCCGATCGGCGGGAAAGACCTGGTCAAGAACCCAGGACTCGGCCGGGTCGTGACCTTGTCGCGCCCGCGTCGCACGGTAGAGGAGGTCTGGGCTGGTCACACAGACGACGTCGGCGCCGATGCCGACTCGGTCCAGCCGGTCGGCGGCTTCCAGTGCCTCGGGCACGAGCGCGCCCATCGCGGTGATGGTGATCTTCGCGTTGTCGTGTCGCCGCAGGACATACGCTCCGGCGACCGCCTGCCGACGACGCCGCTCGCGCGCCGCGGGATCGGTGGGTACCGCGGCCAGTGCCTGGTCGACCGGCCGGGTGGACAGCCGCAGGTAGGCCGAGCTGCCGTCGGGCTTGCCGAGTCGCGACAGGCTGGCCAGCAGTGCCCACTCGGTATCGATCGCGAACGCGGGCTCGTAAGTGATACAGCCCGGCTGCTCCAGGCCGATGGACGGGGTCTTGATCGACTGGTGGGCACCGCCCTCCGGGGCCAGCGTCACCCCGGAGGGGGTACCGACCAGGATGGACTGGCCTCCGGCATAGATGCCGTAGGACCACGGTTCGAGGGCTCGCTCGACGAACGGGTCGTAGAGCACTCCGATCGGCAGCAGCGGCTCGCCCCACCGGCTCCAGGTGGCCCCGAGTTCGCCCAGCATGCTCACCAGGTTGACCTCGGCGATGCCGAGTTCGATGTGCTGGCCGGTGGGCTTCTCCCGCCAGTGCAGGATGGTCTCCGTGTCGTCGGCGAACCAATCCTGGCGTTCGGTGGCTGACCACACGCCGACCTTGTTCACCCACCCGCCGAGGTTGGTCGACGAACTGACGTCGGGGCTCACCGTGACGATGCGCCGCGCGGCGTCCGGAGCCTGCCGGGTCAGGTCGAGCAGGGCCCGGCCCAGCGCCGCCTGAGTGGTCGCCACGCCGGACGGGAGACGGCCCAGGTCGGCCGGCACCACCGGCGAGGGACGGCTGGGGATCTCGGGGCGCCGGAGTCGGGCGGCGCTGCTCGCGCAGAGCGCCGCGGCGGGGCTGCCCTCGGGGAACGTCCGCCATGGATCCTCGACGTCGGTACCCAGACGCGCGGCCAGCTCGCCGAACTGTTCGTCGCTCAGAAGCGAGGAGTGGTTCTGGGGGTGGCCGCGGGTGGCCAGGCCGTGCCCCTTGACGGTGTACGCGAAGATGATCGTCGGGCGGGTGTCGTCGATGCCGCCGAACGCCTCATCCAACGCGGCCAGGTCGTGCCCACCCAGATCCGCGAACGCGGACAGCAGGATGTCGTCGCTCAACTCGTCGAGCAGGTGAGCGATCTGCTCGCGGCCGGGCCCCTCACCGGGGAGCCGCAGCCTCAACTGGTCGGCGTCGCAGCGCAGCAGCCGCTGATACTCGGGATTGGTCATCGTGTCGATCCGACGGCGCAGTTCCTCGCCGCCGGGCCGGTTGAACAGGTCTTCGAGCAACTGCCCGTACTTCAGCGTGATGACCTGCCACCCGGCGGCGGCGAACATCCTCTGCAGCTTCTCGGCGGCGATGTTGGGCACCACCCGGTCCAGCGACTGCCGGTTCAGGTCGACGATCCAGACCAGTTCGCCGAGCTGTCCGACCATCGGGTCCAGAATCGCCTCCCAGACCGCGCCCTCGTCGAGTTCGGCGTCGACGATCAGGGAGTACTGCCGTCCGGTACCGGCGCCGCTGGTCCTGGTGTCCAGGTAGCGGCGGGCGATCGCACCCCAGATCGGCGCGGTCGCGCCGATCCCGACCGATCCGGTCGAGTAGTCGACCGGATCGGGGTCCTTGATCCGGCTGGGATAGCTCTGCAGCCCGCCGAACTCCCGCAGGCGCGGCAGGTAGGATGCGTCCAGCTCACCGAGCAGGTAGTTGATCGCGTGCAGGACCGGTGAGGCATGCGGCTTCACCGAGACCCGGTCCTCGGGCCGCAGATGGTTGAACCACAACGTCGTCATGATCGACACCATCGACGCCGACGACGCCTGATGCCCACCGACCTTCAGGCCCGACGGATTGGGCCGAACCCGGTTGGCGTGATGGACGGTCGCGGTGGACAACCAGAGGACGCGGTCCTCGATCTCACCCAGCACGTCATGGTCGTTACCGGACGCCAGCCGATCCACAGCCTGGTTCGTCACCGCGGACATCACCGTCTCCCTCCGCTCCACGCGCCGTCGCGACGGATGCAATATGCTGCCGGATCACATCATTCGACCTGACTAAGCACAATATTCCGATACTTTTTTCAGCAGAATGCACGTCACCCTTGATCGAATGGCCCGGAGAGTGAGCACAATGCCCAGCCAACCCGACATCATCGACGCCAGGCTGCTGTTGGCGCTGACCGAGAACCCGCGTGCCACGACCGTCGCACTGGCGGACCAACTCGGCATCTCCCGCAACACCGCCCATTCCCGGCAGTCCCGCTACGAGCGCGACGGCACACTCGACTCCTTCGAGAGGCGGATCAACCCGGCCGCGCTGGGGTACCCGCTCACCGCGTTCATCACCACCCAGGTCACGCAGCGCAGCCTCAACGACGTCGCCGCCGCCCTGACAGCGATCCCGGAAGTGCTCCAGGTCCATGGCCTCAGCGGCGCGATCGACCTGCTGGTGCATGTCGTCGCCACCGACGCGGAGGACCTCTACCGGATCGCCGCCCAGATCCTGGCCGTCCCCGGAGTCGAACGCACCAGCACCGCGCTGGTCATGCGCGAACTGGTCGGCTACCGCATCACACCGCTTCTCGACGACATCGCACGCCGACGCTGATATCCCAAAGCGCTCGCGTGCCGCCCATGCGCACTCGCAAGGCGGCCCCACCGCCCCGGGGTGGCCTACCGCTCGGAGGCATGCCCCCATCGTCACGATGAGAGGCATGGCATGCTGACGCTATGACGCTCGACGGCGAGAAGGACCACTCGCGAAGCCACCGAGGACTTACTCGCGCCCAGGTCATCGATGCGGCACTCGTGATCATCGATGATCAGGGCACCGGCGCACTGACCATGCGTCGACTCGCCGACGCGCTCGGCGTCTACCCCGCCACCATCTACTGGCACGCGGGCAACCGTGCCGAGTTGGTGGCACACGTCTGCCGCCACATCTTGTCCAGCATCGAGGTCCCCGACGTCAGCGAGCTCTCCTGGGACGAGTGGATCAGGCGTTTCGCGTACGAGACACGCCGCACGTTCAGCGAGCACCCGAACCTCGCCGCGGACTTCGCCTCGGAGATCCATGTCTCGTCGACCGGCCTCAGCGTGGCCAACAACCTCCTGAGCGTTCTGACTCGGGCGGGGTTCCGTACCGAGGACCTCGTCCCGGCCTACAACACGGTGCTCGCTGGCATCTTCGGGTGGATCTCCGCCGAATTCGCCACCGAACCCGCGATAAACGACGCCGACTGGGCCACCGCTTTCAAGCACACTCTGAGCAACGTGGACGCGGACGAGATGCCCGCGCTGCATGACGCGCTTCCTGAGATCAGCAATCGCGGCTTCATGCTTCGGTGGGCCTCTGGTCGGACCGCCCCCATGGGTGAGAGTTTCGAGTTCGCCATGGAGACCATGATCGCCGGACTGGGCGTGATGCTCCGGAAGACCGTCTCCTCAAGCGCGCGTTGAAGCCTGTCCGCGCAATTCACCCGCCCCACTCGTCCCCTGCCTACGCAGCCGGTTGATCAGCGTCCGAGCCGGGCCGACAACAGGGCCAGGCGGACGCTCCAGCGGCCGGCGGGACCATGCCCCACCCCTGCCACCTGCCGAAACGGTCGCAGGCCCAACGCGTCAGCAACTCGTCCGGTGACGTCGGCCTGAGCGAGGGCCCGATTCCCGGCGCGGGGCCCTGTGCCGTTCGCCGGTGAACATCCCCCTTGCCCGCCGCCCGCTCCCTGACGCGTTCCCGTTCCACGGCGTTGGCTGTTGTGGCGCGACATGAAGGTTCCTTACACAACCAGCCTCTAGTACATTGTCCTAGAGACTTGAAACCCCGCCCGTGACACCCGAGTCACCCGCACCGAGGGCGCGAGCATGGGAGTGAACCCGTGAGCGACAGACAGAACGCCGTGGCGAGCCGGGCCCTGGACCACGCGCTGAGTGTCGGCGGCCTGGTTCAGCGAGCTGCGGACGAGTTCGGCGAGCGGACCTTCCTTGAGGATGCGCAAGGAGCGGTCACTTACCTCGCAGCCGCGGAGATCGTCGCGCGCGGCGCTTCCTGCCTGCGGACCTATGGAATCGCGGTCGGCGCTCGCGTGGGAATCTGTCTGCCCAACGGGGTGGACTGGCCGCTGGCGTGGTTGTCGGTGCTCGGCGCCGGTCTGACCGCTGTCCCGATCAACCGCTCCTACGAAGCCCGTGACATCGAGCACGTCGTGCAGGACTCGGACCTCATCGCGGTCATCACCTCTGACGAGTTCGCTCCGAAGTTCGAGGGGTCGGCCGCCGATACGCAGAGCATCCAGGTCATTCGTATCAACGACGTCCTGAAGCACGAGCCCGTCGACGCCTTCAACCCTCCGCGGCCGGCCATTGATGGCTCGACCCTTGCGAACCTCCAGTACACCTCGGGTACTTCCGGACTGCCCAAGGCGTGCATGCTGACCCACTCGTACTGGATCGAGGTCGGCCGTGCGATGGGGGAGATGGTCGGCCTGACGGCGGGGGACCGGTTACTGACGGCCCAGCCGTTCTCGTACATGGATCCAATGTGGCACGTCACCATGAGCCTGCAGTACGGCGCGCCGCTGGTGATCCTCCCGAGGTTCTCGGCCAGTACCTTCTGGGCGGATGTTCGACGCCATGGGACGACGGTGCTGTACGTGCTGGGCAGCATGCCGCAGCTGATGTTCGGGCAGCCCCCCTCAGACCAGGACCAGGACAATGACGTACGACTGGTGCTCTGTTCGGCCATTCCCGCGGCGATTCACCGGCAGCTTGAGGAGCGTTGGCAGGCACCGTGGCGCGAAGCGTACGGTCTCACCGAGTCCGGACTCAACATCGCCGCGCCCCTCGATGACGAACGGAGCGTCGGACTCGGTCTGCTGGGGGTTCCCACCCCGGGCTGGAAGGTCCGCGTGGTCAACGAGAACCTGCGCGATGTCCCGCCCGACAGCCCCGGCGAGCTGCTGGTCAGCGGACCGAGCCTGATGCGGGGCTACTGGCGCCGCCCCGAAGCGACCGAAGCCGCGCTCCGCGACGGCTGGTTCCGCACCGGCGACCTTGCGGTCATGCGGGAGGACGGCTGGATCCGCCTGGTGGGCAGGATCAAAGACTCGATCCGCCGGGGCGGGGAAAACATCGCCGCGGTCGAGGTCGAGGAAACCATCCGCGAACTGCCGTTCGTGCGGGACTGCGCCGTCGTGGGCGTCGACGACAATCTGTTCGGCCAGGAGGTGAAGGTGCACGTGGAAATCACCGAGCCCGGTGACCCGCACGAACTCGCCTCCCGGGTCGCCGAGCACGCGGGCGCCAGGCTGGCACGCTTCAAGATCCCGCGCTACGTCGACTTCTGGACGTCACTGCCGCGGACACCCTCCGAGCGCATCGCCAAGCACCGCATCCCGCAGCATCCCGCGCGGGAATTCCTTGCCTCTGTCGATCTCGGCCAGCGGGGGAGCAAGAAGTCATGAATCAGCCGACGGAGCCCGGCCCGGCCGGAGAGGTCCACTGCTCGTACGAGAACGGCGTGAAGATACTGAGGCTCGATCACGAGGCCCGCCTCAACGCCCTTTCGAGCCATATGCTGCGCTCACTGGCCGCCGAGATCAAGCGCACCCCGATCGAGTCCGGCGTCCGGGGCATCGTTGTCACCGGTACCGGCCGCGCGTTCTCCTCCGGTGAAGACCTGCGTGAGACCCGTTCCTTCGTCGACGCCCACGGCATGGACGCCCTGTCAGCGCTCTTCGACGACATCACCGAAGCCGTCCTCACGTCCACAGTGCCCTGCGTGGCCGCCGTGAACGGAATGGCCATCGGAGGAGCAGCGGAACTGACCCTCTGCTTCGACCGCAGGGTCGGCTCCACCGACACCTCCTACCGCTTCCCCGAAAGCGCGATGGGCTTCACCATCTCCAACGCCTCATCGATCCTGCTCCCGCGACTCGTCGGGGCAGCAACCGCCCTGGACATCATCCTCAGCGGCACCACACTCGACGCGAGCACCTGTCAGCGCATCGGACTGCTGGACGAGGTCGTCGAACCAGACTCGCTGATCAAATCGTGCCTGGCGGCCATCGAGCGCTGGACGCCCCAGGGCAACACCGCCCACCTGCACCTCCCCATGCTGCGCCCCGACCTCCCAACAGTGCACAGCGCTTTCGCCCGTGAAGCCGACGCAGCGCGACAAGCATGGACTGCGGGGAGCATGAACGCCCAGATCTCGCGCTTCAACAGCTGACACCACCTGACACAAAGAGCCGAGCTCTCGGTGGGAGCTGCACGTGATGCGGCGGGCGATTGCGGGTTTCCCCGCAAGTACCTTCTGCCACCCGGCACATCGTCACCTGCCCGCACTGGCGCACGACGGACCACACCAACGCCATGGGGGGGGCAAGCCCCGCCCGTCCAACATCCACCACCAGATGCACGGCGGGGGGGCGGCGGGGGGCGCTGAGGGGAGTATCACTCTAAGTGTGGAAGCAGTCACTGAGAGTAGAGTAGACGACTAGACGATCATGCACTATCTCGGGGGAGAAACACGATCATGCCTGCGACACGGGGAAAGTCCACGCTGATGGCGGTTGATACCGATGACGACGCCGCGGAAGGTGTGCATGGGGCTGCTCATCATGGCCGGCAAAACCCCCTTCACGGGCCGGGCGAGGCTCGGCTGCGGGACCTGCTCGGCGACCACATCCTGGACGAGCTGCTCGACCGCTCCAAGGACGGCCGGGGCGGGCTGCGGCTGACCGGCGAGGGCTCGATGCTGGGCGAGCCTCCGGGACCTCCTGCCACAGGATGTCCCGGACACCCTGTGAGAAGTCGTAGGCGGGATCCGGCGTCCAGTTCCTGGCGATGTCCATCAGTGTCGGGGGACGCTTACGCCGCTTCCAGACCATGCCCGTGACCCTATATCACCTGGGGATCATGGTGCCCCAGAGGATCAGAACACTCATCCTGGAAACGCTGGCCTTGAGAAACGCGATCAGCTTTCCCATGGTGTCCGGAGTGATCAGCTAGACCCCATGCATCCTCGGCGGGACAAGTTTCGCCGGGCCGTCGCCCGGATTTCATCCCAATGGTCGTCGCACATTGACAGCACCGTCTCCGTCGGCGTGTTCGGGTGTCCGGCGACGGTTTGCCGGATCGCGTCATGCTCATCCGTCGAAATGCGCTCCAGAACATCCGACGGCGCCTTGTTCTTTGAAGCGACCATGGAGCGGACACGCCAGTCGGCATCAGATGCCAGAAGCCGCAGAACCTCGATGGGCACCGTCTTTTTGTGCGCTACCCAGAACCGCGCCTCCGGGTGATCGTTGATCAACTCCAGCCACACCTCCAAGGGGGCGGGCTCTCGGGCCGCGCGATCATATTCCGCCGGATCATCGCTGAACCGTAGAGAAAGAAATTCCTGCGCCGAGGTTATCATCGGCCACTCACGATCCCTTGAGATCCTTCCCTGGAATGAACTTCCTCGGATTTCCACTCACGAGCGAAAGAAGTTCCCCCATTTGTCCGCGTCCGCGACCCACTCCAGCCCCTTGGACGTCTGCCTGTAGACCTTCCATACGGATCCGCCGTCTCCCTTGACATCCTTGCTCCACCAGAGGACCTCGCCCTTGGCGTGACAGCCCTGCCGGACGTGCCCATGCGTCGACGTCGCGCGCTAACTCCGCCGTACAAGTGGAGGTGGTGGCGGTCAGTAATATATGTATTGGTCGATCTCGATGCCGGCGCCCGCGGTGGCCAGCCACTCGATGAGCTGTCGGCTCAGCGAGATCCCTTTCTCCAATGGTTCGTCCGGAGTGCGGAACTCCTGGACGATGCCCAGCGAGGCCTCCCAGCCCTCCTTCGCGCACACCTCGTGGAACCTGCGTGCGAGCGGAAGACCCCAGGAGATCAACGCGTTGAATGCCTCCTCCGCCCGCTCCACGCACGGCTGCGGCCCGACCGAGACACTCCAGGAACTGAACTTGTGCGGCCGACCGGTTTTGGCCGACGGTTCTCCGGCGCGGGTCGCGGTGTCGGCCGTCATGCCCGTGGCGGCCGACACCTCTGCCGGGTCGCCGTCGTCGCTTACGAGACGTAGCGATATCCGAAACATTGCTACTTCCACCGCGAAGGCGTACATCTTGTCGTCGGGCCCCTCGGTCTCGCCGTCCGGGGGAACCGAACACGCTGAGCGATTTCGGCCAAAGGTCCCCTACTTCGAGATCCCGTAACGCGCCCATCCGGACGAGGGCGACCACCTCCTTCATGATCTCCGTTCCTTGAAAGAGGTGAACGATCGGGTCCTCCACGCCTGAGGCAGGAGTGCTGTTCGTTCATGTAGGGGGCGGGGGCGTGCGAGGGTCGTCGCGGCCGTTCTGGTCGCGGGCGGCGCCGGTCGGCATCCATAGCACCCTCCGTTGGCCGGACCGGACGTTCTCCGGGCCACACGTCGCGATGCTAGGGCGACCTTCCGCCGATGGCAAGCAAAAGTCCGTCACGGATCGAACAAAGTGCCCCTGTGCAGTGAGAGCGCCGGCCCGTCGTCCTGACGCGGGCGGGCGAGGGACGGGCCGGGGGCGGCCGGTATGGGGGCGGGGCGGGCCCGGACCGCGTCCCGTTCACTGCCACGGCCGATCTCCGGGGTGGACGCAGGCGGGAACCCGCTCACGTCGAACCACCGAAAGTTCGCACTATCAGCGTTTAATGTACAAAACGTACATATCGGACACAAGATGCGAAAGCACGTCTTTGTCCGGGGTTGATAGAAAGTTCAAATTGTTAGCGCGAAAGTCCTTCCAAATCAGGCAAAAGACGCGTAACTTCCACGCCAAGTTCTCCGCACAGTACCAAGGGCCCCGAGTGAGCCACAGGGACGGCTCGTCTGGGCCGGGCGCCGCGGAGTGGTGAGCACCGCGGGCCCCTCGGGTCCCGTGGCGGAGAGGAGCCCAGAACCACACAAGCACTCGGGGGACCAGCCACTTCACCACCCACGCGTAAGGCGGGATTACAACGCAATGAGTGCACACGAAGAAGAGATCCAGATGGGCCAGGCACTGCGCCGGGGCCTGGGCCTGAACCGGCGCCAGTTCCTCGCGGCCACGACCGGCGTCACCACGGTTGCGGCCCTGACCGGCATGGGCCTGGCCTCCGCCGCCCACGCCGACTCCGGCCGCGACGACAACCGCGGTCGCGACGACGATCGTGACCGCGGTCACGGTCACGGCGACAAGGACGCCCTTGTCCCCGCCGCGAAGAGGGGCATCATCCTCTACACCGTCCGGGACGCGATCTCGCGCGACCCCGGCACCACCACCCTCGCCTCCGGGTTCCGGAAGGTCTTCGAGGAGCTCGGCCGCATCGGCTACGCGCAGGTCGAGTTCGCCGGATACCGCCAGCACGCCAACGCCGAGGGCGGCGCCAACCTGGAGACCGTCGAAGGGGCCCGGCTCCTGCGCCGCTGGCTCGACGACAACGGCCTCCGGGCGCAGGGCAACCACGGCTTCATCCCGGGCTCGTGGCCGTTCACCCAGGCCGACATCGACACGTTCAAGCGGCACCTGGAGATCGCCAACATCCTCGGCATGCAGCACATCGGCACCGGCAGCGACCCCACCAACAGCCCCTACAAGGCCGACTGGGACGTGGCCGCGGACAAGTGGAACGCGCTCGGGGCCATCGCCCGCGACGCCGGCCTCAAGCTGTACACGCACAACCACGACGTGGCCTACAGCTTCCTGCTGGACAGCGGCCCGCTGGACGAGCAGGGCCGGCCCACCCGCTCCTCGGGCATCCGCAGGCTGGAGTACTTCCTCAAGATCAGCGACCCGAGGGTCGTCCACCTGGAGATGGACATCTTCTGGGCGCACGTGGCCCAGTACAAGCACCAGACGTTCACCGCGCCCGACGGCTCGACGCGGTCGAACATCTTCGACCCGGCGAGGGTCGTGAAGAAGAACAAGAAGCGATTCCCGCTTTTCCACGCCAAGGACGGCAAGTCCAACACGGCGACCGCCAACGGCTACGACATGGTGCCGTTCGGGACCGGTGACATCGACTACACGGAGTTCTTCTCCGAGGCGGTGGACAGGAAGCTCTACAACCCGATGTACGAGCAGGACAACGCGCCCGGCGGCACGGCCAACCCGGCCCAGTCGCTGCAGTACGCCGCGCTGAGCTACGCCAACATGGCCGCCCTGCGCAAGCACGGCAGGGACCACGAGGACCACGAGGACTGAGCCCCGACCGGTATCTCCGGCGGACCGCCACGTGTTCGTTCGCAGCGGCACGCGTGGCGGCCCGCCTTTGCCTGAGCCCCCCCGAAGAAGAGGCGCAGACGTTGAAGTTTAGCCAAACCCTGCTCGGCGGCGCCCTGGCCGCCCTGGCGCTTTCGCTCGTGGCACCCGTGGTGCCCGCGCACGCCCACCCGGGTCACGACCCCGCGACCGAGTGGTCGAGTTACGAGAAGATCACCCTCACCAAGAGCGTCGGCGAGCCGATCGACCTCGCCGTGCTGCCCGACAGGCGCGTGCTGCACACCGCGCGCACCGGCGACATCCGGCTGACCGACCCCTCGACCGGCATCACCAAGATCGTCAACACCATCCCGGTGTACAACAACTCCGAGGACGGCCTGCAGACGATCGGGATCGACCCCGGCTTCGCGCAGAACAAGTGGGTCTACGTCTACTACGCGCCGAGGACCATGACGGCGCCGTATCCCCCGTCCACCTCCATCGGCTCCGCGCCGAACTCGCTGCCCGCGGGGGCCGACGAGTCGTACTGGAACCAGTGGAAGGGCTACAACCAGCTCTCCCGGTTCAAGTGGACCGGCGACTCCCTGGACCTGTCGACCGAGCAGGTCATAATCAAGGTCGAGACGCAGCGCGGGCAGTGCTGCCACGTCGCCGGCGACTTCGACTGGGACGACGCGGGCAACCTCTACCTCGCGACCGGTGACAACACCCCGGCCAGCACGCCGGGCGCGAACGGCATGGCCCCCAACAACGACGCGCCCGGCATGAACCCCGGCTTCGACTCGCGGCGCGGCGCGGGCAACACCAACGACCTGCGCGGCAAGATCCTGCGCATCAAGGTCGCCGAGGACGGCTCGTACACCGTCCCCGACGGCAACCTCTTCCCGCCGGGAACCGCCAAGACCCGTCCCGAGATCTTCGCGATGGGCGTGCGGAACCCGTTCCGCATGGACGTGGACTCCGTCAACGGCACGCTCTCGTGGGGCGACTACGGGCCGGACGCCGGCGCCCCGGACCCCGCCCGCGGCCCGATGGGGTACGTCGAGTGGAACGCCGTCCCGATCGACAAACCGGTCAACGCCGGCTGGCCGTACTGCACCGGGCACAACTTCAACTACAACGAATGGGACTTCGCCACATCCACCCCGCGTGAGTGGTTCGACTGCGCGGCGGGGGCGAAGAACAACTCCCGGTGGAACACCGGCCTCCCCTCGGTGCCGCCGGCGTTCCCCTCGACCCTCTACTACGGGGACAACAACACCCACCAGCCCGCGGAGTGGGCCGGGCTCACCGACTTCGACCTGCGGCAGAACGGCCAGGGCCCGATGGGCGGACCGGTCTACCACTACGACGCGGAGAACCCCTCGCCCACGAAGTTCCCCGCGTACTGGGACAAGAAGTACTTCTTCGCGGAGTTCTCCCAGGACTACCTCGCCGCGTTCACGATGCCGGACCCCAACGGGCCGGTGACCAACATCGAGCACTTCCTGCCGAACAGCGAGCTGCGGACGATGGCGATGCCGATCACCGACAGCCCGATGGACATCGAATTCGGCCCGGACGGCTCGCTGTACGTGCTGGACTACGGCAACGGCTTCTTCCGCGAGAACCCCGAGGCGGGCCTGTACCGCATCGACTACACCCCGGGCAACAAGACCCCGCAGGCGAAGATCTCCACCGACAAGCGGTCCAGCAGCTCGGCTCCGCTGACCGTCGAGTTCAGCGGCGCGGCCTCTCGTGACGCCGAGCCCGGCGACCTCGAGTACGAGTGGGACTTCGACGGCGACGGCACCTTCGACGCCACGGGCGTGACCGCCTCGCACACCTACGACAAGCTCGGGCAGTACAACGCCCGCCTGCGGGTCACCGACGCGCCGGGCAAGTTCGGGCTGACGTCCGTCGAGATCACGGTGGGCAACACCGCCCCCAAGGTCGAGATCGCGACGCCGGGCGACGGCGGCTTCATCGACTGGGGCAACGCGGTGCCGTTCCAGGTCAAGGTGACCGACGAGGAGGACGGCGACAACCCCGTCTGCGGCCGGGTGCAGTGGTCCTTCGGCCTCGGCCACGACACCCACGCCCACCCGACGAGCACCGGGACCGGCTGCACCATCGGCTGGGCGACCCCCGCGGACGCCCCCGAGCACGGCGTGACCGAGAACATCTTCGGCGTCGTCGTGGTGAGCTACCGGGACAACGGAGCCAACGGCATCCCCGGCGCGCTGGGTGACGCCACGGTCGTCCTCAACCCCAAGCTGATGCAGGCCGAGCACGCCGACGCCTCCAGCGGCGTCACCAAGACGGCGGACGACACGGCGTCCGGGCTGAACAAGATCACCTCGTTTGACGCGGGTGACTGGATCGCCTACGACCCGGTGAACTTCGCCGGCATCACCTCGGTGAAGACCGTGGCCTCCGGTGAGGGGACGCTGTCCCTGCGCTGGAACTCCGCCACCGCGGAGCCGTTCGCGACCATCGGCGTGCCCGCTGGCTCCGGCTGGCAGACGGTGGCCACCGCGCTGCCGAACCTGCCCGCGGGAAGCGGCAAGCTGTACGTCACCTCCACCGGCGGGGTCGACCTGGACGCGTTCACCTTCGTGGGCGACGGCGTCGCCGACAAGACGCCGCCGACCGTCACGGCGACGCTCAACCCGGCGCAGCCCACCGGTGAGAACGGCTGGTACACCGGCAACGTGACGCTGACGGTCACCGCGACCGACAACGGCACGGTGTCGAGCCGGCAGTATTCGGTCAACGGCGGCGCGACCTGGCTGAACGCCAACAACCCGATCACGCTGAGCACCGAGGGCACGACCGAGGTGCGCTACCGGGCCACCGACAACGGGGGCAACGTCTCGCCGGTCGGCACCGTCACGGTAAAGATCGACAAGACCGCACCGGCGGCGACGGTGAGCGGCGTGGAGAGCAAGGCGTACGGCGACTCGGCCTCGATCACGCCGGTCTTCTCGGGGACCGACGCGACCTCCGGGATGGCGAGCGTGACCGCGAAGATCGGTGACCGGAAGGTGGATTCCGGCGTGGCGGTGCCCCTGTGGACGCTGCCGCTCGGCGACAACACGCTGAAGGTCACGGTCCGCGACAAGGCCGGCCTCACCACCGACCAGACCGTCACCTTCAAGGTCACCACCTCCTTCGCCGACGTCCGCGCCCTGCTGTCGTCCTTCCGGGCGGCGGGCAAGGTGAGGGGCGACGATCTGTCCGAAGAGCTCAGGGACGCCGAGAAGCAGGCGGCCAAGGGCAACAAGGACAAGGCGATCAAGAAGCTGGAGGAGTTCATCAAGGAGGCCAGGGACCGGGATCACGTCAAGGACCCGGCCGTCCGTGACGTCCTCGTCCGCGACGCCCAGGCGCTGATCGCCCAGCTCCGCGCATAACCATCGCACGACGGCGGTGCGGGAGACGAGCCCACGGGCCCATCCCCCGCACTGTTTCCACGGGGCCGCCTCTTCTACGGGGCCGCCTCGGCGGGCACCGCGGGGACGGTGTGCTGCGCCGCCGGAGGGGCCGAGGCCGGGCGCCGGCTGGGCAAGAAGGCCGCGACGCCGAGGGCGACCAGGGCGGCGCCCGCGCCGATGGCCATGACCACGCGGAAGCCGTCCTGGGAGGGGACGGTGACGGGGCCGAGCGCGATCGTCATCTGGGCCAGGACGACGCCGGCCACGGCGCTGGAGACCGAGGTGCCGATGGACCGCATCAGCGTGTTGAGGCTGTTGGCGGCGGCCGTCTCCGACACGGGCACGGCGGCCATGACGAGCGCCGGCATCGCCCCGTACGCCAGGCCGATGCCGGCGCCGATCACGGCGGAGACGAGCACGAGGTGCCAGATGGCGGACATCAGCACGACACCCGCACCGTACCCGGCGGCGACCACGAGCGCGCCGAGCATCAGCGTGACCTTGGGGCCCCTGGCCTTCGAGATACGCGCGGACAGCGGCGCGGTGGCCATCATCACCAGTCCAGAGGGGGCCATCACCAGGCCCATGGCCAGCATGGACTGCCCGAGCCCGTAGCCGGTGGCCTCCGGCAGCTGCAGCAGCTGCGGGAGCACCAGCGACATCGCGAACATCGAGAACCCGAACACGGCGGACGCGAGGTTGGTGAACAGCACCTGGCGGCGGGCGGTGGTGCGCAGGTCCACCAGCGGCTCCCCGGCGCGCAGCTCCCACACGCCCCACAGCGCCAGCACGACGACCGCGGCGCCGATCAGCCCGGCGGTGGCGGGGCTGGTCCAGCCCCAGTCGGCGCCCTTGGAGATCGCCAGCAGCAGGCAGACCAGCCCGGCCGACAGCCCCGCCGCGCCCGCCACGTCGAAGCGGCCGCCGCTGCGGACCGACGATTCGGGCACGAGGGTCAGCACGAGCACGCAGGCGAGCGCGCCGAGCCCCGCCGACGTCCAGAACAGGACGTGCCAGTCGGCGTGCTCGGCCATGAGGGCCGCCGCGGGCAGGCCGAGCGCGCCGCCCACGCCGAGCGAGGCGCTCATCAGCGCGGTGGCCGCGCCGAGCCGTTCGGCGGGCAGCTCGTCCCGCATGATGCTGATGCCGAGCGGGATGACCCCGGCCGCGAGCCCCTGGAGGGCCCGCCCGACGACCATGGGCGCCAGGCTGTCGCTGAGAGCGGCGACGACCGAGCCGACCACCAGCAGGGCGAGGCTGGTGAGGAGCATGCGCCGCTTGCCGTACATGTCCCCGAGTCGTCCGAGCACCGGGGTCGCGACGGCGCCCGCGAGCAGCGTGGCGGTGATCGCCCAGGCGGTGTCGGACGCCGGGGCGCCGAGGAGCGCGGGGAGCTGGGGGATCAGGGGGATGACCAGGGTCTGCATCAGCGAGACGGTGATCCCGGCGAGGGCGAGCACCGCCACGACGGTGTTCGCCCGCGGCGGGGAGGATGCCCCGGCGGGTTCGGCGGGGACATGGGGCATGGCGAGGCCTCCGTTGAGGAAGGTGCGGATGCTCACGACCGGAGCGCAACAATTTAAAGCAGTCGCTTGACTTAAATTAGCAGCCCCACTTAACTGGCCGACAACCGCGGTCTTGCTCGAAGGAGGACGCGATGAGGCCAGGCGACGGTGGCCAGGCGGCGGGCCGCCCGTTCTCCGGGATCCCGGTACGGTGGTGAGCGTGGTCGGCAGGACGGTACGGGCGGAGCGGGTCGGCGCGACACGGGAGTCGATCCTGGCGGCGGCCGAGCGGCTGTTCGCCGAGCACGGCGTGCTCGGCGTGTCCAACCGCCAGGTCAGTGAGGCCGCGGGGCAGGGCAACAACGCGGCGGTCGGCTACCACTTCGGCACCAAGGCCGACCTGGTGCGCGCCATCGTCCGCAAGCACGCCGGGCGCATCGAGGCGGTGCGCCTGCGGATGCTCGACGAGACGGGCGAGAACCCGGACGTCCGCGACTGGGTGAACTGCCTGGTGCGCCCGATCGCCGAGCACCTGGCCTCCCTGGGCGGCCCCACCTGGTACGCCCGGTTCGGCGCCCAGGTGATGACCGACCCGACGCTCCGCGCGATCATGGCCGAGGAGTCCCTCGCCTCGCCGTCGCTGCACCAGGCCCTCGACGGGCTGCGCCGGTGCCTGCCCGACCTGCCGGCCGAGGTGCGCGCCGAGCGCTGGGACATGGCCCGCCTGCTGATGGTGCAGATCTACGCCGAACGCGAGCGCGCTCTCGCCGAGGGCACCCCGACGCCCCGGGCGAGCTGGCACGACGCCGCGACCGGGCTGGTGGACGCGATCGTCGGCCTGTGGCTCGCCCCGGTCACCCCCAACCCCTGAGACCACACCCCGCCGGCCTGTGGCTGGTGGACGCGATCGTCGGGCTGTAGCCGGCCCTGGTCACGCCCCGCCCGTGAGGCCGCACCCTCGCCGGCCGGTGAAGGAAGCGGCGCCCGGGAGCCGGTGGGCGGGGCCGGTCGCGCGAACCCCGGCGGCCCGTGGGGGGCCTCCGGGTCAGGTGGCGGAGGCGGCGCGCTCGGCCTGGGCGCGCAGCTCACGGACGGCGCGGGCCGGGTCGTCGGAGCCGTAGACGGCGTTGCCGGCGACGAAGACGTCCGCGCCTGCCTCGGCGCAGCGCTCGATCGTCTTGGCCGAGACGCCGCCGTCCACCTGAAGCCAGACCTCGCCGCCGTGCTTGTCGATCAGCTCACGCGCCTTGCGGATCTTGGGGAGCATGATGTCGAGGAACGGCTGCCCGCCGAACCCCGGCTCCACCGTCATCACCAGCAGCATGTCGATCTCGGGCAGCAGGTCCTCGTACGGCTGGACGGCCGTGCCCGGGTTGAGGGCGAACCCGGCCCTGGCCCCCGCCTTGCGGATCTCGCGCAGCGTCCGGACCGGCGCCTTGGCCGCCTCGGCGTGGATCGTGACGCTGCCCGCCCCGGCCTCGGCGTAGCCGGGCGCCCAGCGATCGGGGTTCTCGATCATCAGGTGGCAGTCCAGCGGCAACTCGGTCGCCTTGACCAGCGATTCCACCACCGGGAGGCCGATGGTGAGGTTCGGCACGAAGTGGTTGTCCATGACGTCGACGTGCAGCCAGTCGGCGGCGGCACCCACCTGGGCGGCCACGTCGGCCAACCGCGCGAAGTCGGCGGTCAGGATGCTGGGTGAGATCTGTACGGCCATGATGCCGCAGTCTAGAACCCGCAGACCGGCCCTTCTACCCCGGTACACCTTGAAAGACAACCTCGCGGCTGGTTTTCAGGACGGCAGGCCCGGGCACACGGTCATCGGGCTTGGAGACACCGGGAATCCGAGGTCAGGCGTCGGCGTTTCTGGGGTCGGTCAGGTGGAACCACACGCTGGTGTTGCCCGTGGCGCGCTGGAAGCCCCAGCGGGTGGCAAGCGCGTCGACCATCGCCAACCCCCGTCCGGACGTGTCGTCGTCTCCGGGATTGCGCGGGCGCGGGATCGCCGAGGAGCCCCGGTCCCCCACCGTGATCTTCACCCCGCCCGGCACCAGCGCCACCGCGACGGCGAACTCGCCGTGACGCGCGTGCCGGATGACGTTACCGGCGAGCTCGCTGGTGAGCAGGATCGCGTCGTCGTGGCAGGGATGCTCCGGCCCGAGAAGGGCCGTGACGAAGGCACGGGCGGCCTTCACCTCGGAGGGAACCGCCGAGAACGGCTGGCTGAACATGGGAACGTCCACCGGATCGAACGGCGACACCGGCCAGGTGGGCGCCGGAACCCCGCCCCGCCGACCCCCGTCTCCTTTTGCCCCAAAGACCCCAGCGACCCTCTCGACCACCGAAGCCACTCTCCACTGGCGCATTGCCATCGCCGGCGCCCCCCTCTACCTTTTGTCCAATTGATTTCGGATTCGCCGTAATTGAAGGCAGAGAGTCGGTTCACACTCTTGCCTCGCAGCCTTTTCGTTCAGCGGCATGACGATCGCTACTAGTTGCCACGAGAACGGTCCATTGGGGCGACCATCACGGCATGCTTTGGTCAATCACTTCCCGTGATCGCCCGATGACTCTATGGTGAGCGTGCGACTTCTGCTCCGCAAGCTGCTTCAGTGGAAATCTTCCACACAAGAAGCTTTCGCTGGAGTACCAGGCGCGGCTAAATCACGTAAAGGAGGACATGCAGGATGGATACACCGTCGCTTCGGCAACGCTGGCTAGGAACAAAGCTCGCCGAGCTTCGACAACAGGCCGGTATTGCGTCTCTTGCCGTGGCCGCCGAGAAGTGTAAAAGATCTACCGGCTCTCTCAGTCGCATCGAGAACGGTCTCGTCGGGGTTCCACCTAGGGATATTCCTGCCATTCTGGATGCGTATGCGGTTACCGACCTGGGCGTCCGAGAGAGGTTGATGGTCGTCGCGGCCGAGATCCAACAGGAGCGGCGTGGCTGGTGGGTGGAGCACAGCGACGCGCTGGCGCCCTCCTACATGGACCTGATCCGATTGGAGGCCACGGCCACCCAGATCCGCACCTTCGAGACATACCTCATTCCCGGCCTCTTGCAGACCGAGGCTTATGCTCGGGTGTTCGTGTCCGCCATGCGAGGGCTGAGCAGCGAAACCGAGCTTGAGGAGTTCGTCGCGGTTCGCATGACACGCAAGGCGGTGCTCACCCGGGACGAGCCTGTCGTGCTACGGGCCGTGATCAGTGAGGCGGCTCTCCGGCATCCCATCGGAGGCGTCGAAGCCTTCAGGGAGCAACTGCAGCATCTACGCGAATGCGCGGCCTGGCCCGCCGTTACGGTGCAGATACTCCCATTCACCGACCGACCTCATCCGGGCATGTCGGGCGCCTTCACCATCCTGAAGCTGCCGCAGCTCGACGTCGCGCACATCGAGGCCATGAACACCGATATGTACATCGAGGACGAGCATGCTGTCGGGCAGTACCTGCATGCGTACGACCGTCTGTGCGAACTGGCCCTCAGTCCCGAGGATACGGACTCCCTGCTCACCAAAATGGCGGATACCCTCTAATAACCAGACTTCACATCGAAGTACCCGAATGCCAGGAGGTGGGCGATTGAACGGCGTCTGGCGTAAGAGCTCGCGTAGCGGCGCTCAGAGCAACTGTGTGGAGGCTCGGTCTGACGGGGTGAGGGTGTGGGTGCGGAACTCGAACGACGTGTCGCCCGACAGGCCGGTGGTCGCGTTCGCGGCGGATCAGTGGCTTACGCTCCTCGACCGCGTGCGGGCCGGCGACCTGGCTCTCGATCGGCTGGGTGAACCGGTTCGGGCCGGGAACCCGGCGCTCGTCTCCTTCGACGGGCTACGGGTGATCGTGCGAGCCGACGCGGGAGGACCCGGCGTGGCCTACACCCCCGCCGAATGGCTGGCGTTCGTCGAAGGCGTCCGCCACGACGGCGAGTTCACCCTGTCCTGGCTCACCGCCCCCGCCACCGCGTGATCGCCGGCCGCTGAAGGGTCGATCTCCGGACACTCGACTCGCCGACGTGATGGCGGAGCGGCGGGTCAGATTCGTTCGAGGTCGGCGAACGATGTCTCGAGCTTCATGCCTTCGGGGAGCTCTACGACCAGCATCCCCCTGTGCACGGCGGCCAACTGGTAATTGCGACCGCTCCAATCGAGGCGATGTTCCTCCACCGAGCCGATCCGGTCGTCATCCATGACGACGATCAGGTAGACCGGTATGCCCTGCGCGGCGTATTCGGCACGCTTGTCGTTGAAGTCGACCTCGTCATCCGAGGACGTGATCTCGACGGCGACCAGAACGTCACCGGACCACAGGCGCTCTCCCGGATCCAGACAATGGAGGACGCTGATGTCCGGCCTCCTGAATGTGAATCTTTTCCCCGTTCGGGTGGCATGCGGATTGCGGTGGCGGTAACGCATGTCGGTGTCCTGCAGCACATCGATGCACGGATGCGACGGGCGGGAGCCCAGGAGAGCGAAGGTCAGATTCCTCGAGACACGCTGGTGGCCGGGCGTGGGCGACTCGCAGAACACGACCCGCCCGTCCACGACCTCGATCGTCTTGCAGATCTCCTCAGGCAGCGCCTCGTACTCCTCCTCCGTGATGAGCAGGCTGGACGGATCGGTGGCCCAGGCCGGGAGGGACATACGAGACTCCTTTGAAAACCGCGCTTCGCCAAGGTCGATCCTAGTGGCCCGGCGGGTACGGATCCTGGCTCTGTCGCCGTTGCGACGGCCAGGACCAAAGGTTTCAGGGGGGTCAGCCGTGGCGGAGGCCCTCGATCCAGCCGGACTCCACGGCGATGCGGACGGCGTCGGTCCTGTTACGGGCGCCGGTCTTGGTGATGACGCTGGAGATGTAGTTGCGGACCGTCGCCGCCGACAGGTGCAGGCGGGCGGCGATCTCCCCGGTCGTGGCGCCCGACCCGACCAGGCCGAGCACGGCGGCCTCCCGGTCGGTGAGCGGGGTGACGGTCGCGCTCATCGCGGCCAGGGCCAGGGACGCGTCGATCACCCGCTCGCCCTGGGCGACCCTGCGGATGCTCTCGGCGAGCCGCTCGGTGGGGGCGTCCTTGAGCAGGAAGCCGCTCGCGCCGGCGTCCATCGCCCGTTTGAGCAGCGCGGTGTGCGCGAGCCCGGTGAGGACGAGCACGCGGCAGGCGGGCATGGCCCGCCGGAGCCGGCCGGTGGCCTCGATGCCGTCGATGCACGGCATCTCGATGTCGATGACGGCGACGTCGGGGGCGGAGACCAGGGCGTGGGCGACGACCTTGTCGCCTCTGCCCGTCTCGGCCACCACCTCGATGTCGCCGGTCAGGTTAAGCAGGGCTATCAGGGCGCCCCTGACGACACCGTGGTCCTCAGCCAGCAGGACGCGAATCATCGGTGACCACTCTCCCGGTCATGTACGGCGGGCAGCCACACCCGCACCTCGAAACCGCCGTCCCCCGTTCCCCCCGCCTCAAGGGACCCGCCCAGCTTCTCCGCCCTCTGGCGCAGCCCGGCCAGACCCGATCCGCGGCGCGGGTCCGTCCCGCCGCGGGCGCCGTCGTTGCGCATCAGCAGGTGGACGCCCCCGCCCACCCGGTGCACGGTTCCCCCCTCGCCTAGATTGTCCATGATGTCCAGCTCGATCAGGCAGTGCCGGGCGTCGCTGTGCCTGACGATGTTCGTGGCGGCCTCGCGCACGATCCAGGCGAGCGCGTCGCCGATCTCCTCGTCGATCTTCTCGATCCCCACGCGCAGGTCGCAGCGCGCCCCGGTCAGCTCGATCAGCGCGACGGCCGCCGACAGCTCCGCGCCGAGGTCGAGCGAGCGCCTGGCCGCGACGACGTCGCCGACCTGCTCGCGCGCCTCGCCGGCGATCGCGATCGTCGCCCGGACTTCGCCCGCGGCCCGTTTCCTGTCCACGTCGACCAGGGCCAGGGACAGCTCCGTCTTGAGGGTGATAGACGCCAGCGTCTGGCCGAGCAGGTCGTGCAGTTCCCCCGCCATGCGCAGCCGTTCCCGGTCCACGGCCACGTCGGCCAGCGCGACCCGCAGCTCGCGCAGCTCGCGGACGAGCCGGGCGTAGTACACGATCCCGGAGGCGACCACGGCGGCGACGAGCACCCCGGCGCTCCTCTGCGGGGCGGACACCGCGAGCGGACTCGTCTCGGCGTACGCCAGCGGGTACTCCGCGGCGGCCACGATCAGGAGCACGCCGACGCCGTGCCGGAACCGGAACAGCAGCAGTCCGGTGGTGGCCACGATGAGCGGCGTGTAGATCCAGACCGAGCCCATGACGGGGAGCGCTCCGTAGACGACGAGCACGAACAACAGGAAGGTACGCATGCGGTGCGGGACGTGGTTCGTTCCAGCGATGTGCGCGGCGACGATCCGCGCGTAGACCACGAGCAGGCCGCCGAGCAGCACGACCGCGATCGGCGCGCGGAGCAGGTCGCCGACGAGGAGGTAGGCGAGCGGCGTGAGCGCCCACAGCGCTCCGGTCGCCGCCACGACACCTGTGGTCAACCACCTGAGGTGCGCTTGGGTTACGTGGGCCACAGGTGGTCTCCCACACGTCGGCGAGGATCTGTTACCTCCAGATCGTGACGCCTGCCGGGGCCGCCATCAACTCCCCGGTGTAATCGATTTCTCGTCCAGCCATCCGCTGGCGCGCGCGATGCGCACGGCCTCCTCGTCGCTGCGGGCGCCGGTCTTCAGGCGGGCCGCGGCGAGGTAGTTCCGGATCGTGTGGACGGACAGACCGAGGGCGCTCCGGAGGTCGCTGCCCCGCCCGCCGGCCGCGAGGGCCGCCAGGACGGCGACCTCCCGGGCGGTCAGCGGGTTGGCGCCGATCTCCTGCCCGCCGCCGTCGGCGGCCACGTCCAGGTCGATGTAACGCTCGCCCCTGGCGACCACGCGGATGGCGTCGGTGAGCCGGTGGGCGGGCGCGTCCTTGACCAGGAAGCCGCGCACTCCCGCGGCCATGGCCCGCTCGAAGTTCCCCGGCGTCCCGACGCTCGTGAGGATGAGCACGGGCGGCGGCTGCTCCAGTTGCTTGATCAGGCCCGCCGCCTCCAGGCCGTCGATGCCCGGCAGGCCGATGTCGAGCAGGGCCACGTCGGGCCTGCTGCCGACGACGGCGGGCACGATCTCGTCTCCCCGGGACACCTCCTCGACCACGCGGATGTCCCGCTCCTCCGACAGCAGGGCGATCAGCGCTCCTCTGATGAGATCGTGGTCCTCCGCGATCAGAACTTTGATCATTTCCCGTCTCCTCCGGCAGAGGTCAGTGTGGCCGCCATGGGGCGGCAGGGAACGTCCAGGGACAAGGTGAACCAGCCGTCTTCGGTGTGCCGTCCGCTGCTCCCGCCGACCTGCGCGAGCCGCTCGTCCAGCCCGGCGAGGCCGCTGCCCCCGACGGTCGCCTCCGCGGCTCCGTCCCGGGCGCCGGTGCCGGAGGCGTGCAGGCCCCCGTCGGGACGGACGCCGTCGTTGGCGACGGTGACCGTGATCCGGTCGCCGTGGGTCTCGACGCCGAGCAGGCATACCGTGGCGTCGCTGTGCCGCAGGAGGTTGGTGGCCGCCTCGCGCACCGCCCAGGCCAGCGCCACGCGGACGCCGGGCGGCAGCGAGGGCGGAAGTTCGGCGAAGTCGCAGCGGACGCCGGCCGTCTCCAGCACCCGGCGCACCCCGCTCAGCTCCCTCTCCACCGACATCTCGCGGTAGCCCTTGACCACGGCGCGCACGTCGTGCAGCGAGCGCCGCGCGATGTCGTGGATCTCGGTCAGCTCGCCGCGCAGCCGCGTGATCTGCTCGGCCGGGATCCGCGCGGACAACTCTGTGCGCATCGCGATGACCGACAGGTTGTGCCCGAGCACGTCGTGCAGTTCCCGGGCGAACCTCAGCCGTTCCTCGGTGATGGCGAGCTTGGCCGCCTCCTCGCGGGTGCGCTGCAGCTCGCCGAGCAGCGTCGCGAAGATGGTCAGGCCCGCGAGCGCTCCGGCCGTGAGCAGGTTCTGCACCCAGCCGAAGATCACCCAGCTCGTCTCGTGCGAGGCCGACAGGGCGGCGCCGGCGGCCAGCGAGGCGAAGAACCCCGCCGCCGCCCACCGGCCGCGCAGCGTGACCGCGAACGCCAGCGGGAGCATGAAGCCCACGCTGACCCAGGCGGGGCCGGCGGCGAACGGCACGGCCACGGCCAGTACCGACATCGCGCCCAGCACGACCAGGTCCCGCCTGGAGCCCCGGTCGAGCACCGCCCGCACCGCCAGCCACAGGTAGCAGCCGGTGAGGGCGATGATGAGCACCGTCGCGCTCACGGCCCTGAGCGGGCCGTACGTGCCGAGCGCCTCGGCGACGGGCACGGCGGCGAAGGCCGCCATGCCGGCGAGGAACACCCCGGCGGTGACGCGGGCCAGCCGGACCGTGCCCGGTCCGACGCCCCTCAGCCTCGGCGAGGCTCCCACCTGAACCACCTCTTCGCGGCGAGCAGCGAAAGGGCGAGCCAGGCCACAAGGACCAGCCACACCGGCCACATGACGGCGAAGCCCTCCAGGATCCCGGCCTCGGGCGGCAGGCCGGAGCCCACGTGCCCGACGTAGTCCCGTCCGAGGTAGGCCGTGCTGATGCCCTCGGCGACCCGCCCGAATGGGAGGACGGAGGAGACGGTCCGCAACCAGCCGGGGAACGCCGAGACCGGGTAGGCGAACCCGGACAGGCCGATGGCCAGCAGCAGGAACGGCAGGCTCACCACGACCGTGGAGCCCTGCGCGGGGATCCTGCCGCTCACCGCTATGGCCATGGCGGCGAACACGGCGAGCCCGAGGAGCACCGTGACCGCCAGCAGGACCGGGTTCGCCGGGAGCGCGACGCCGTGGACGACCCTCGCCAGGCCCACGATCAGCGCGAGCTGGAGCAGGCCGACCGACAGCACGGTGAGGATCTCCCCGCCGAAGATGGCCAGGTCGGGCAGCTCGGTCCCGCGCAGCCGCTTGAGGATCAGCAGTTGCCGCCGCATGACGAAGGACTCCACCAGCGTCATGAACCCCAGGGTCGCCATGCCCATCACGATGACGCCGGTCATGACGACGACGTCGACCGGCGCCCCGCCCCTGAGCCCGCCGGGCAGCATCAGCGGCATCAGCGCGCCGAACAGGACGGGGAACAGCAGGGCGACGCCGACCGACACGGGCGTGCGCCAGAAGAGCGTCTGGGTCAGCCTGAGGTGCGAGAACGTGTAGGCGGTCATGTCCGGACCTCCTGCCTGCCCGCGCCGGCGATGTCGAGGAAGACCTCCTCGAGGGTCGCCTGGCGGACGTCCAGGCCGCTCAGCCGCACCCCCCTGACCCGCGCCCACCCGAGCACATCGTGCGCGACCGACTCGGGATCGGCGGTGACGATGACGCAGCGCCGCCCGGTCACGGTGAGCGTGTCGCGCTCGCCCACGGGCAGCCCTTCGGGGGAGGCTCCGGGGGGCAGCTCGAAGGCGACCCGGCCCGAACCCCGGCCGAGCACCTCCGCCATCGTGCCCTGGGTGACGATCCGGCCCTTGTCCATGATGGCCGCCCGGGCGGCCAGCTCCTGGGCCTCCTCCAGGTAGTGCGTGGTGAGCAGCACCGTCATCCCCTGGGCGGCGAGCTCCCCGACCATGTCGCGGACCCGGCGCCTGGCCTCGGCGTCCAGGCCCGTCGTCGGCTCGTCCAGGAACAGCAGCGCGGGGCGGCCGAGGATGGCGAGCGCGATGTCGAGCTTGCGCCGCTCCCCGCCGGACATCCGCTTGACCCGCGTCCCGGCCTGGCCGGTCAGGCCCACCATCTCCAGGGCCTCGGCCACGGGCCTGGCGCCGGAGGTGAACCTGCGCCACGCGGTCACCGTCTCGGCGGCGGTCAGGTCGCCGAACAGGCCGGACTCCTGGAGCACCAGACCGGTCCTGGACCGCAGGGCGGCGCGGTCGGCCGGGTCGTGGCCGAACACCCGTACGGTGCCCTCGGAGGGCCGCAGGTAGCCCTCCAGGATCTCGATGGTGGTGGTCTTGCCGGCTCCGTTGGTGCCGAGCAGGGCGAACACCTCGCCCGCGCGGACGTCGAAGGAGACGCCGTCCACGGCGGTGAAGGCGCCGTAGCGTTTGCGCAGCTCCGCGACCTCGATGACCGTCGCGCTCACGGGCCCGCCTCCGGATCGATGCAGCCGAAGCCGTAGCACATCTCGCAGATGGTGCTGATGGTGGCGACCGTGACGACCACCGCGCCCGCGGCGGACTCCAGGTCCGCGATGCCGAACTCGCCGTGGGGCTTGGGCGGCAGCGGCGGTGTGGGCACGCCGTCGGGGTAGACGATGCCGTACTGGTGGAGCACGGACCTCGGCTGGGCCTCGTAGCGCTCCCTGAGTTCGCCGTCGCTCCACGCCGCGGCGATCAGCCTGGCGAATTTCTTGCGGTCCTCGTCTCCGAGGACGTAGATGCTCTCCGCCATCGGGCGCTCCCTACCTCTCTGCCGACATTCGGGCCTCCCACCTGCCACGATCCCGAACGGCGGCGGGTACGGGCAGATACAGACGACATCTTCCGGCCGTGACGGACATCACGAACCGGGCGCGGCGTCGCCGGGCGCGCCGCCGATGAGGAAGTCCCCGACCGACGACTCGGTGGCCCAGTCGAGCCCGAACGTGCGGGCGGCCAGGTCGGCGTCGCCGCTGCCGAGGCCGCACGGCGCCATTCCCATCGCGGTGGCCACCAGGTACAGGGTCTGGTAGAGCGCGCCGACGTTCTTCAGCGTGGCGGCGTAGGCGAGCCCGGAGTACTTCCACGACACGCGCTGGAAGCGCGAGGTGATGGTGATGAGCACGTCGGGGTCGGCCACGCCGCCGGTCGCGAGGCGCGCCGCCGCCAGCATCGCCCGCGCGTCCTCGGGCTTCGCGGGCAGCAGGACGAGCCGGTGGCCGAGCGGGTCGTAGTGGTAGACGCCGGCGTCCAGGCCCTCACAGCGGGCGACGGTGAGGTACAGCTCCAGCTCGTAGACCGCGCCGCCGCCCGGGTAGGGCCTGCTGCTGGCCTCGTACGGCATGCCGGGCGCGGGCGCGAGGAGGCCCCGGACCCGGACCGCCCGGTAGAGGAACTCGCCGAGCCGCGCGGCCGTGGGCGGCCCGGCGTACCGGCGTACCGACCTGCGCGACTCCAGGACGGTGGTGAACGGCGGGTCGGCCGCGGCGGCCTCCTCCAGGGAGGGCCGGTGCAGCTCCACGACGGGGCCCTCGGGGACGGGCTTGACGACCGGCGCGGGCGGCAGCTCGCCGAGGAAGCGGAAGGTCGCGCCGAAGGGCTGGTCGTGGCGGCCCATCCTGCTCCTGGCGTGGAACAGCAGGTCGTGGAAGTCCCAGGCGCGCAGCGCCGGGTCGCGGTCCTCCTCGTCGCCCGCGCGGGCCATGCCGGCGGCGACCAGGTGGCCGATCGCCTCGGGCGCCTCCTTCGCCGTCACCCCGCGGCCGAGCGCGGCCAGCAGCGGCATGGCCTCCTCGGTGAGGGTGACGCGGTGCCGGGACAGCGGGGACTCCAGGACGAGCCCCCCTGCCGCCGCGCGGACGAGCGCGAACCTGGACAGGCGCACGACGTCGCCGGGGTCGAGGACGGGCGGATCGAAGGCGGCGTCGCGGGCGACGGGGACGACCCGCAGCAGCGGCTCGACGGCGTGGACGAGGATCGGGCGCAGCCGCGACAGCGCCAGGTACAGCACGGCGGCCTCCTCGCTGGTCCCGCCCGCGGCGAGGAGCCGCTCGGCCAGCTCGTCCTCGCCGGCGAGCGTGCCGGGCATCGCGCGCAGGACGGACGCGACGGCGGGCGGCAGGCCGCGCAGGGTGACCGCGCCGAACGGCTGGGTGATGGTCAGCGTGGTCAGCGCGCCGCCGTCCTCGTGGACGGAGGCGTCCGCGCGCAGGCCGACCATGAGCATGGGGTGGTCCGCCGGGACGGCCGGGGGGCCGGTCTCGACGGCGGTCACAGGAACATCGTGACGGGGTTCATCCGCTCCTCCGGGGTCGGCTCGGCGAGCCAGCCGAGCTGGACGGGCACGTCGTAGAGGCGGCCGGGGGCCAGGCGCCGCCAGAAGTGGCGCAGGCCGGGCACGATGACCTTGACGACCGGCAGGCCGATGTCGGGCCTGGTCTGGTCGAGGACGAGCATCTCCATCCCGCGCTCCTCGACGAGGGCGCGGGCGGCGGCGATGTCGTCGAGCAGGTCGGTGGTGGCCGGCCGGTCGTACGCCGAGGCGGGCACGGCCGGCCCGGCGGGCGTCAGGTACGGGTGCGCCTCCATGCGGGCCTTGGTCCACCAGTCGAGCTGGTCGCCCTCGGGAAAGCGGTAGCGGGTCGCGCCGTCCGGCCCGGCGTCGATGACCGCAGGGATGAACTGGTTCATCTCGGCCAGGGCCCGCTGGACGGCGATGCGCGCGTCGAAGTGGGCGCCGAAGGCCATGAGGATGTCCTCGGTGGGGCCGTGGAGGCGGCGGCTGATGGCCGCGGCCACCGGGATGCCGAGGTCGGTGGTGAGGTCGAGCACGTGCGTCTCGCGGCCGAGCCCCGCGTACACCTCGCGGAACTCGTCCATCCACGGGTCGGCGAAGCTGCCGAGGTCGAAGGCAGGGCGCCGGACGCGATTGTACCACCACAGGGCCACCGCGTCCCGCTCGACCAGCTCCATGAAGCCCTGCAGCACGGCGTCCTCCGGCGAGGACCCGGCGGCGTTGCCGTTGGAGTCGGCCCAGGCGTAGAGCGGGCCCCGGGGGCGCGAGTCGTTGTAGTAGTAGTACAGGTAGCCGGTGGGCACGTACTTGTGCCGGCCCTCCGTGAGCGACCACACGGGCGTCCACTCGATCTCGGCGTCCTCGTCGAGGGGGTCGCCGACGAACGTGTAGCTGGCGACGCCGGTGAGGTCCCGCCTGGTGCGGTACTGCGCCTCGCTGTACAGGGCGCACACGTTCGGGTGGACGGCGTCCGCGCGGAGCTCGCGGAAGCTCGCGGTGCGCCGGGCCTCGTCGCCCTGGAAGATGCCCGAGTAGCGTTCCATCGCCTCGCACATGGCGCTGACCTTGGCCTGCAGGTCGGTCACGCCCTTGCCCGCGCTCTGGCTGCGCAGGCCCTGGCG
Source organism: Sphaerisporangium sp. NPDC051017 (assembly GCF_040683095.1). Classification (NCBI taxonomy): domain Bacteria; kingdom Bacillati; phylum Actinomycetota; class Actinomycetes; order Streptosporangiales; family Streptosporangiaceae; genus Sphaerisporangium; species Sphaerisporangium sp. NPDC051017. Next base: position 178,230 of record NZ_JBFBCI010000007.1, on the reverse strand, counting down.
CAGCGCGCCCAGGTCGCGCACCTGCCGGGCGAAGTTGTGGCCCGCCATGTAGGTCTTGACGAAGGGCGTCCGGGTCTCCACCCGGGTGAGCTCGCGGACGACGCCGGTGACGGGGCTGACGAGGTGGGCGTACCGCTCGGCGGTGTCCTCGGGGTGGCGCGAGCGGTGGCCACCGTCGGCGGTGAAGGTCTTGGGCCGCGGGCTCAGCGCGAACGGCGTCCCGGCGGCGGCGGCCATCATGCTCGCGTCGCCGCACTCGGGGCACTGCGGCCTGCGGCGCAACTCGTGGCGGGCGGCGCCGAGGTGCAGGGTGTCGAGGGTGATCACGTCGCACTGCCCGGCGTTGCGCACGCCGGCCAGCCACTTGACCGCCTCGGCCGCGACCAGGCGGACGCCCGCGCCGCGGGTCAGCGACAGGTCGGCGGCGGGCAGGGCGAGCGGCCCGTTGCCGCGCAGCCTGTCCTCCAGGTACTTCAGCGACTGCCGGTGCCCTTCCAGCCGCTGCGACAGGCACCGCCAGCAGCCGCCGTCCTCCCCCGGCTGGAAGACGGGGCCGAGCCACAGGACGGGGCCGGTCGTGCGGGCGAGCAGCCACGGCCGGCCTGCGGCGAGGTGCCGCCTGTTGATCTCGGCCAGCTCTGGGCGCAGGTAGTCGTCGGTCAGCACGACGGTCAGCGCCGCCCGCTCGCCCGGGCCGGCGACCTCGACCCCCTCCGCGGCCAGCAGCAGCCGCAGTTCCTCGTCCGGAACGTCGCCGGCGGTCAGCACCTCGGCCCGCCCGCCGCGCACCGCCGCGACGGCCTCCTGGGCGGAGCGCCCGGCCATCTCCCAGTAGGCGGCGGTCCCCCGGTCGATGTCCTCGGTGACGTCGACCAGCAGGTCGCGCCCTCGGAGCGTGTGCAGCACGTAGTAGACGTTCTCCGGCGGAATGTCCGGCTCCACCGCGACCAGGATGTCCTGGACGGTGTGCTTGCCGTCGAGCAGGCTCGCGACCGCCTCGATCGACCGGCCGGACAGGACGTGCGTGTCGCGTTCGGAGATCAGGTAGACCCCTTCGCCCTCGATGACCTCCACCCGGTAGTGGCGGCGGAATGCGGGTCGGACGTCCATGGCGTTACCTTTCGGGCCGGCATTCGGAACAGCGTTCGGATCGGCGTTCGGATCGGCATTCGGTTCAGTGCGCGAGGCGCAGGGAGGCGACCTGGTCGTCGGCCAGCCGCAGCAGGGTGAGCCCGGCGGCGGCGAGCCCGTCGACGGCGGACAGGGTGAGACGGTCGGCGCGCCGGCGGTCGGCGAACCAGCGGCCGGTGTGGTCGCGGCGGCGCAGCAGCTCGGCGGCCAGCCCCCGCGCGGAGCGCTCCAGCGCGCCGTCGCCGGTCAGGCGGGCGGTGTGCAGCGCCACCTCGGCGTCGACGACGAGCCGCGCGCAGGAGCGTCCCGGGTCGGGCGCGCAGTACCGGACCACCCGCTCCCGCAGGCCGGCCGGAACCTCGCCCGTGAGCAGGTGCGCCGTGCCGACGGCGGCCAGCAGCGAGCCGGGCGTGTCCAGGCCGAACCGGTGCTCCCGCAGCGGCGCGGCGGACGTGCCGGCGTCACCGAGGGCGTGCGCGGCGGCGGCGAGCGCCCACACGAGCCCGTCCCGCCCGGTGGGCAACCCGTCCAGGACGGGAACCCCCGGCGGGTACGGGGACGGCGCCGCCCCGCCGGACGCCAGCTCGGCCAGCAGCTCCTCCCGCAGCCGCGCGGCGAGCGCCTCGGCGGCGGGGACGGGCACAGGTGAGGCCTCGCGCAGCTTGAGCAGGGCGAGCAGCAGACCCGCCCTGCCGAGCACGGGCTCGGCCGAGGTCGGACGCAGCAGCTCGGCCTCGGCCAGCGGCACCAGCCCGGCCGCCCGCTCCACCAGCCGGGTGTCGGCCAGCGTGGCGCCGCAGCGGCTGAGCGCGTAGATGGCCGAGCCGATGCCCACGAAGGCCCCGACGGGCGCGGCCGTCCCGCACATCCTGCGGTAGAGCGCCGATTCGGTGGACAGCGCCGCGAACTCGGCCGAGGCGTCCAGGGCGTCCTGCGCGGCCGTCCAGTGGCCGGGCGCGCCGGTGTTGGCGTACAGCTCGGCGAGGAAGACGGCCAGCCCGGCGGTGCCGGTGAGCAGGTCGCCGTGGAGGGGCTCGATCTGGTCCAGCCCGTGGGCGGGGTAGGAGACCACGCCGATCCAGCCGGACCGCTCGCCGGCGGGGCCGCCGCCGGACGGGGCGAGGGTGACCGCGGTGGCGAGCACCTGGTCGGCCAGCTCGCCCGCGCGGGCGAGCAGCACCTCCGCCCGCGGCTCGTCCCGCCGGCCGGACAGGTCGAAGCCGTGCAGGCCGATCTCGCGCACCGTGCGGGGACGGGGCCCGGCGCCGGGGAAGGAGGCGGGCAGCTCGCCCGCGCCGGTGAAGTCCAGGCAGGTCTCCAGGACGGCGAGGTGCTCCTCCAGCGGGAACCCGGCCAGGTCGGCGACGCGGTCCTGGAGCCGCTGCCAGGCCGTGCCGGAGAAGTGCCCGGGGATCTCGACGCCGTCTGGGGTGAACACCGAGTCCGACCCGGGCCTGGAGAGGAACAGCGGGACGTCCATGCGGCGGAACGCGTCGATCTCCTGCTCGACCATCTCCAGGATGTCCTCGCGCCCGGGGTCGCGCCGCAGCGTCTCACGGGCGCTGCGGAACAGGTGGGCCAGGCAGACCTCCCTGGCCATCCCGTCGACCAGCGCCCCGGGGCCCAGGCTCGTGGTCAGCAGCTCGACGCAGTCCCAGGTGCTGCGCCAGATGTAGCGGACCGGCGCGTCCCGCAGCAGCGCCAGCGGGCCGCGCGGGTCGGCCAGCAGGTCCCGGTTGCGCGCCAGGCAGTCCTGCATCTGCCGGTAGCCCTCGGCCACCTCGTCGGCGTAGCGGCTGGGGTCGGCCAGCTCGCCCGCCCCCCAGGTGGGACGGTACGGCGGCGCCTCCCAGCCGAGCGGGTAGCCCGCGGGGTTGCGCGCGACCTGCTCCTGAAGCCCGGCCATGCAGCCGATGTCCTGCGCCTGGACGCCTCCGCCGATGACGCGGGGGAAGCTGATGACGGCGGTCTTGGCCACCGTCTCCTCGACCTTCCCCCACAGGGACCGGATGCGGTCGCCGATGAGGGCGGGCTTGCTGATGCGGGCCTGCAGGACGTTCTCCAGGTCGATGAAGACCGGCGTGTCGCCCTTGGCGACCAGGTTGTCGGCCCACAGGTCGCGGCACTCCAGGAACTGGGCGAGCCGGGCCAGCATGCCGAGGCGGGTGTAGTAGCGCCGGACGCTGTCCTCGTCGGCGCCGGGCTCGGCGGTGACGTACTCCTCCCAGCCGTAGCCGTCGCGCAGCACGACCCGGCGGGTGTGCAGGGCGAGCGGCAGCCCGTGGTTGTTCAGCAGGGTGCACACGTCCATCACCCCGGCCACCGAGCTCAGGTCCTTCGGCTTGTACACCACCCGCTCGCCGGAGGCGAAGGTGAGCAGCGTGACCACCCGGCCGTGGTCGTGCGGGTCGCCCGAGTCGCCGGAGTACCCGGTGACCGGGCCGGGGGCGGTCCAGCCCCACAGGGTCCTGCGCAGCTCCGGCAGGTCGGCGCTCAGCCGGTCGAACAGCTCGTGGACGACGCGCCGCCACTGGAGGCAGGCCATGCCCATGACGTAGGCGAGGCCCGGCAGCGTCTCCAGCCGGTCGAGCCAGCCCGCCTGGCTGACGTCGAGGCCGGGGCTCTGCAGCCAGGCGGACACGTCGTTCGCGGTGCCGGCGAGCTGCGCCTCGAACGCGAAGCCGGAGAAGCACACCTGCGTGAGCCGCTCGACGAGCTGTCCCGCGATGTCCTCGCACGCCTCGGGGGTGACGGGGACGCCGCGCACGGTCCCGTCCTTCATGTCGACCAGCCGGTCGACCGCGCGCCGGAACGCCACGAACGGGGAGCCGGGGCGCCCGGAGGCGGGGTCGGCGGCGGCCGTGGGCGGCTGGGCGAGCAGGAAGTCGACCAGGGCGTACCCCCAGTCGGGCAGCCTGCGCGGGTCGGCCAGGCGGACGTCGACGAGCCCGGCGCCGAGGTCGCGGCCCGAGCGCCTGCGATGGTGCAGCAGCGCCCGCTTGGCGTCGTCGTCGTCGCCGACGGCGGCGTTCAGCCAGCGTCTGGTGCGCTCCGACGCCTGGCGGGGGCCGCGGCCCGCAACGGGGACGAAGAACTCCCCCGACACCCGCTCGGGGAAGGGCGCGGCCGCGGCCAGCACGGCGATCAGCCGCTCGTCCCCGCCTGGGACGGCGAGCAGGCCCTCGTTCTGCGCCGCGGCGTACCCGGGGTGAACCGAGACCGTCATCTCAGACCTCCTGTCGGCGGACCATGCGGGCGAAGAGCGGGCTGTGGTCCATCAGCTCCTCGAAGGGGCCGTCGGCGACGACCCTGCCCTGGTCGAGTACGTAGATCCGATCCGCGGACCTGATGGTGCTCAGCCGGTGCGCGATCACGATCCGGGTGATGTCCAGCTCGGCGATCCTTCTGCTGACCAGGGCCTGCGTGTGGTTGTCCAGGGCGCTGGTCGCCTCGTCGAGGATGAGGATCCGCGGGCGCTTCACCAGCGCCCTGGCGATGAGCAGCCGCTGGAGCTGGCCGCCGGAGAAGGAGGCGTTGTCCTCGCCGACGACCGTGTGCATGCCCATGGGCATCGCGGCGATGTCGCCGTCCAGGTCGGCCAGGCGCGCGGCCCGCCAGGCGTCCTCCTCGTCCGCCCCGGGCACGTCCCCGACGATGTTCTCCAGGACCGAGCCGCGGAGCACCCTGGCCTGCTGCATCACCACGCCCACCTGGGTACGCACCCGGCGGGGGTCGAGGTCGCGCAGGTCGCGCCCGTCGTAGAGCACCTGGCCGGTGCGGGGCGGCTCGAACCCGAGCAGCAGGCGCACCAGCGTGGACTTGCCGGCGCCCGACGGGCCCGCGACCGCGACGAACTCGCCCGGCCTGAACACCATCGAGACGTCGTCGAGGATCCGCGACGCGGTGCCGGGGTAGGCGAACGACACGCCGGCGAGCCGGACCAGCCCGGTCAGCTCGCCTGGGTCCTTGGCGCCCGGCGGGGTCTCGGCGGGCCGCTCCAGCACCGGCCGCAGCCGCTCGAAGCGGGGCAGGAGGGCGAAGGCCGCCTCCACCGCCCGGTTCATCTGGCCGAGCGCCAGCACGAACTGGCCGAGCGCCACGGCGGCGATCACGAAGGACGCGGCGGGCACGTCCAGGGACAGGGCGGCGCAGGCGAGCAGGAGCAGCAGCGCCGGCTGCGCCGAGGCGCCGATGGCCGCCGAGACCGCCCGCTCGCGCTGCGCCGCGGCGGCGGCGCGCTGCTGGGTGGCGAACAGCCGCGACCACAGGCCGAACACCTGGGCCTCCCGGCCCGCGACGTGGATCTTGTCGATGGCGCCGAGGCACGCGTACAGCAGGGAGTACACCTTGCCGTACTGCTCGTGCACGACCAGCTCGTGCCGCTGCTGGCGGACCGCGCGCCCGGCCAGCACGGCGAGCAGCGCGCCCACCCCGCCGAGCGCGGCCAGGGCGAGCCGCCAGTCCACGGCGAGCAGCACCAACAGCCCGAGCAGCGAGAACATGCCGCCGAGCAGGGAGTTGACCGCGGCCTCGCCGAGCGACTTGCGCATGTCGGCGGCGGCGTTGGCCCGCTGGACCAGCTCGCCGGTGCTGTACTGGGCGAAGAACGGCAGGTCGAGGGAGACGAGGTGGCCCCAGACGGCGGGTTCGAGCCGTTCCTGCAGGCGGGTGTGCACGCGGACGAGCGCCGAGTTGCGCACGGCGAGCAGCAGGGCGCCCGCGCACACCACCCCGGCGAGGAGCGCCATGGTCCAGATCATCGCCGGCCGTCCGGCGGGGTCGGCCGCGGCGGTCAGCAGGGTGAAGGTGAACAGGGGGACGCCGAGCGCGAGCAGCGCGCCGCCGCCACCTGCCGCGAGGAGCCAGGCCAGGTCCCTGCCCGCGCCGCGCAGGGCGAACCGGAGCAGGGCGGCGGGCGAGGTGACGCCCTCGTCCAGCGGCGGGTAGACCTGCCAGGCGTCCGGTTCGAGCGTGGCGGCCACGGCCTCGGTGACGCGGCTCGTGCCCGCGGCCGGGTCTTCGGCGCGGTAGCCGCCCCGGTGCGGCAGCAGCGCCACGGGCCGCCCGTCCTCCCGGGTGAAGCCGATCACGGGGACGGTCGCCCCGCGCCACCACCGTCCCTCCAGGCGGACCCGCCGGTGCCGGACCCTGGCGGCGTCCAGCGCCGCGCCGAGCGGGTCGGCGGACGTCTCCCCTGCCGCGGTACCGGGCGCCGGGCCGATGGCGGGCACGGCGAAGCCGCAGTGGCCGCCGAGCGCCTCGACGACCTTGACGGCGTGCTCGGCGCCGGTGCGGGGCCGATCGGGGGTTGGCGGCGCGCCGGCGGCGACCGCGACGTCGGCGAACGACCGCCGCACGGTCTCGCTCGTGGCGGCCACCCGGGCGGCGCGCCAGTTGTCCCGGTCGGCGTCCTCGGCCTCGGCCAGCAGCAGCGCCTGGGCCAGCGCCGCGCGGTGCAGCGCGCGCAGCTCGTGACGGCCGGGGGGCGACGCGCCGGGCGCCGGCGGCCGGTCGTCCCGCGCGCCGGGGTGGCGCAGGCGGTGCGCCCAGGCCGCCAGCGCGTCCGCGTCCCGGCGCACGCGGCGCACCGACGTCCCGCCGGCCGGGGACGCCACGACGGTGTAGCCGCGCGGCGGATCGGTGGCGGCGAACCCGTGCAGGAGCTGCCCGGTTCCCACCCGCACGACGCGGCGGCGCGGGCCCCGTCCGTCCACGGGCGCCAGCAGCACGTCGACGAAGCCGCTCACCACGCGCCAGCACGCGTAGGGGTCGATCAGGTCGATCTCGCTGACGGGGTAACCGTCCGCGCGGTCCTCACCGGCGTCCTTCTCCGCCAGGCGCCCGGCCGCGCCGCCCTGCGTCGTGCGGCGCCCGTTCGCGCCGTTCTCACCGGGGTGTCGTCCGTTCATGCCGCTTCCTCGACGAGCGTGCGGTAAGGACCGGGCTCGGCGATCAGCTCGGCGTGCGTGCCGCGCTGGACGACCTTCCCGCGGTCGAGTACGAGGATCAGATCGCTGTCGCGCACGGTGCTGAGCCGGTGGGCGATCACCACGCACGTGCAGCCCCTGGCCTTGAGGTTGGCGTCCACCAGCGCCTCGGTCTCGGCGTCCAGGGCGCTGGTCGCCTCGTCCAGGACCAGCACCGAGGGGGACAGCGCGAGCGCCCGGGCGATCTCCAGGCGCTGCCGCTCGCCTCCCGAGAGGTTGCGGCCCCGTTCCTCGACCAGGCCGCCCGCCAGCCCTCCCCTGTGGTGGACCACCTCGGCCAGGCGGGCGTCGCCGAGGGCCCGGTGCAGCCGGTAGGCCGGGACCGTCGGGTCCCAGAGCGTGAGGTTGTCGGCGACCGTGCCCTCGAACACCTGGAGGCTCTGCTCGACGTAGCCGATGGAGGTGGTGAGCGTCTCCCGGGGCAGCCGGTCCCTCGGCACGCCGTCGAACCGGATCTGCCCCGACCACGGCGTGACCGCGCCGGTGAGCAGGCGGGCGACGGTGGACTTGCCACTGCCCGTGCGGCCGACGATGGCGATCCGCCGGCCAGGCTCGGCGCGCCAGGACAGCCCCTCGATCACCGGCCCGTGCTGGCGGTCGTACCCGAAGGTGACCTCGTGGAACTCCACGGCGCCGGCCAGGCCGCCGGGTGCTTCCGGGGCGCCGGGCGGCTCGGCGTGCCGGGGGTCGGGCTCGGCGCCGAGCGTGTCGTCGAGCATGCTGGTCTGCGCGACCGCGATCTGCGCCTCGGCGCCGAGCCCCACCAGGGAGGACACCGGCACGAGGAAGGCGCCGACCAGGAGCTGGGCCGCGATGACGGTCTCCATGGTGACCTCGCCGCGGGCCATCAGCACCGCCCCGGTGATCACCATGGCGGCGCCGGCGAGCGAGCCGAGCGCGGCGGGCACCACCATCAGCGCCTGCGTGACGCGCATCAGCGCCTGCGTCGCAGACATGGCCCGCGCCGACAGTCCCGCCCACTTGGCGAAGAACCAGTTCTCGGCGCCGTCGGCCTTCAGCGACTCCGCCATCGAGACGCCGTTGAAGGCCATGCTGTCCCGGCGGTGCTCGTCGAACAGCAGCCGCTGCTGGTGCGGGGCCGCGCGGCGGCTCACCTCGCGCATCGCCACGACGTTGACCGCCGCGAGCAGCGCGGCGACCGCGGCGAAGGCCGGGTGGAAGGCGAAGAGGATCGAGGAGTGCACCACCATGGCGAGCAGGGCCGCGATGGCGGCGGCGACCCGGTCCGACAGCAGCAGGGCGAGCCCCGCGCCGAAGGACGTCCTGGTCACCATGCCGCCGGTCGCCCGCCGGTGGAAGTGGTCGCCCGGCAGCCGCAGCAGCCGCCACACGTAGCGGCCCGACAGGTCGGCGGCCATCGCCATCTGCACCCCGCTGAGCAGCCGCTGCTGCGCCCACGTGCCGGCCAGGGTGAAGGCGACGCAGCCGAGCAGCCCGAGGAGCACCGGCGCCGACCACGCGGCGCCGCCGGGGGCCGGCACCTTGCCCAGGAAGAGCCTGGTCAGCAGCGAGGTGACCGCCGCGGGCAGGGCCAGCGTGAAGGCGATGACGGCGACGGCGAGCAGCGTGGACAGGTACGGCCGCACCTTCGCCAGCGCCGAGCGGGCCATCAGGAAGCGCGGCCCGCCGGGGACGAAGCCCTCGCCCGGGCGCGGCACCACCGCGATCCCGCTGAACCGCCGCCGGAACTCCTCCCTGCTCAGCCGGATCCGGCCCACGGCGGGGTCGTTGATGTACGCCCACCGCTTGCGCATGCCCTCCAGCACGACGTAGTGGCGGTGGTCGACGAAGATCATCGATGGGACGGGGAAGGTCTCCAGCTCGTCGGCCTCCACCCGCCAGCCGCTGATCGTGAAGCCGTACGCGTCGCCCGCGGCCTTGAGCCCGGCCCCGGTGAGCCCGTCCCTCCCCACGCCGCACCGTTCCCTGATGTTGCGCAAGGGGACGCGCAGGCCGTGGTAGGCGAAGATCGTGCTCAGGCAGGCGGGCCCGCAGTCGGCGTCCTCCATCTGCGGACGGCGCTCGGTGCGGACCGGCCGCGGCCTCGTGCGTGGCGGCTCGGCCGCGCGCTCAGCCACGGCGCGCTCCGGCGCCGAACAGGGCGTCCACGGGCCGGACGACGGCGACGGTGATCTGCCCGGACACGGGGGTGAGCGTGGCGCCGGGCCAGGCCGGCCGGTCCAGGTCCACGGTCACCAGGTGCCGCCCGTCCGCCCGGAGCGCGTCGCCGAACCGCGGGCGCAGCTCCTCCGCGGACGCCGGGTACGGCTCGACGGCGCTCACCCGGCCTCGCAGGGCGCCCACGGTCACGGGCAGGCCCGGGACGAGCGCCCCCAGCCCGTCCCTGCCGACCAGCAGCCACGCCCGCAGGGGCCCGGCCGCCGGGTCGACGGCCGCGACGGCGCCGCCCGCGGCCAGGACGGCGCCGGGGGCGGCCGTACGAAGCACCCGGCCGCTCGCCGTCGCCGCCACGACGTGCCGGCCTCCGCGCGCGTCGGCGACCACGGCGAGCGGCGTCGCCGCGGTCACCTCCTGGCCCGCGCGCACGAGGACCTCCGCCACGCTGCCGGACACGGGGGCGGCCACCGGCACGGGCCCTCCCCCCGCCACCAGGACGCCCGTGCCGGGGACCACGTCTCGGACCTGACCGAACCACGCCCAGCCCATCCCGCAGCCCGCCACCACGACGAGCGCGACCGCGGCGAGCCACGCCTTGGTCCGGACCGTGAAGACGAGCTCGTCGATCCGCTCGCCGCCCGGCGCCTCCACCGCGGTCATGGTCATCGGGAGATTCCCTCCGGGTACTGCAGGCAGAAGCAGAGGCTGAGCAGGCAGGGAGGCGGCGGCGTGGCCGCGACCCCGTCGAGGATCTCGATGACCAGCTCGGCGCCGGGCTCAGGGGGCAGCACCGGCGCCCCCGCCCCCTCGGCCAGCCGGATGTCGAACTCGGCCAGGACCGGGAGGGGGTCGCGCTCGTAACGGAGTCGGAGATCGGCGTCGAGCCAGGACCTCGCGGTCAGCTCGCCGAACGCCCTGCGCTGGGCGGTGTCCCAGCCGATCGTGTCCACAGTCATCACGGGTCTCCCGCCGCGGTGTGTGAGATGCTCTGGCTGGCGGGGTGGTGGGCATCTGGACTGCCCACCATCCCGCCCGGGAAGTGCGAGACGGTCAGGCGGTCTGCCCGCCGGAGAAGCATCCGGTCGGGCAGCTCACGGTGCCGATCGTGCCGAGGGCGCCGCCCGCGGACGATTCCAGGCTCTCCAGGTCGATGCTCTGGCCGGGCCGGGCGGGCAGGTCGGGGGTGGGCAGCTCGCCCGGCCACTCGACGCCGGCGTCCGCGAGCGCGGCGCGCGGGTCTCGTTCGAACTCCTGCCGGATCGCCTCGTCGGACCACGCGCGGGCGACGAACCGGGCGAGCTGCGCGCGCAGCTCGGGGGACAGGACGGGGTCTTGCGGCATGAGGTCACCTCGTTGGTGAGGCCCCGGGGTCATGGACGGCGATCGTCCGTGGTTCCGGGTGGGTCAGGGGGTGGCCGGCTACGAGGTCCAGAGTCGTCAGTGGCGACAAAGCACGCCAGAAACAACTAACACCGACATTTCGTGATGTTCATCATTTGATGTGGTCCGTAATCGCCGGCCGGAGGCGCGGGGACGTGGCGGGACGCCGGGATGCGTTCTTTGGGGGGCGGCCACCTCGTCCCCGGAGCGGCCCCCGATCAGGGTGCGCCTTCTTCCGGGCGCGCCTTTCTTGCAGGTGAGCCTTCCTGCCGTGCGCCTTCTTCCGGGCACGCCTTCCTGCAGGTGAGCCTTCTTGCGGTACGTCTTTTAGGGAAGCCGCTGCTCGCGGTGCGCGAAGTCGCGCATCTCGCGCTGGGCCTCGCGGGCCATGGCGAGCATCAGCCCGAGTTCCTTCTTGACGATCTCGGCGTCTCCGTCCATGCCGTCCGTACCGGCCAGGACCCTGCGGCCCTGCCGGGCGATCGCGTCGAGACGGCTGCCGAGGACGGCTTCCAGTTCCAGCATGGCGCGGGCGCGCTGCGCCGCGACCTCCGCCGTGGCGAGCTCGGCCCTGGTCGCGTAGGCGAGCCGCGCCGTCTCCGCGAAGTGCGTGAGACCGGCCAGCGGGATCGCCGCCACCGCGACGGACAGTGTCCAGGACAGGCTCTCGGTGAGGACGTCCCCGAAGGCCATCGACTTGAGCGTCTCGGCGACGGTCACCAGCGCGAACACCGCCGGGGAGTACGGTCGGGGCAGGACCCCCAGCGCCAGCGCGGCGAGGAAGACCCCAGACGCGGCCCACCAGTCACCCAGATACGGCAGGGGGAGGTAGACGAGCAGCGCCATCGCCGCCACCGCCCACCGGTGCCAGGACCCGCGCGGACCGGTGCAGCCGGTCGCGATGTACAGGGCGACGACCGCCGTCGCCAGAACGACACCGGCGGCCCGCGAAGCGCCGGTGTCATCGATGTAGTGCGCGAACGTGGGAATCATGAGGTAGACGGCGAACGCGACGATCGCCGCGCGGCCGATCCGCACCTCCAGCGGCGCGCGTGTGGCCGTCCTTGATCCGGAAACCCCGCTCTGGGTCACAAACGGATCATGACAACCCGAACCAGCGAAGGCAACGCATCAGCGGTCGCTTTTCCCGTCCGGCCGCACGTCATCCCTCCCGGCCGCGCTTCCCTCGCCGGCCGCGCCTTCCTTGCCGGCCGCGTGACATCGTTCGGGTCGTGTCACCGTCCGGCCGTCTTACCGTCCGGCCGTCTTACCGTCCGGGCGCGTCACCGTCCGGGCCGTCCTACCGTCCGGGCCGCGTCACCGTCCAGGCCGCGAAATGCTCACGGCACGGCGGGACGCGCCGGACACCCGGCGGCGGGCCGCCGGGCGCCACGGCGCGCGCTCCCCGCGCGTGCTAGCGCGTCCGTGTCGCGGCTGCGATCACGGCTCGACGGGGAGCTGGGGCGAGTCGGCGCCACAGCCATAGGTGGAGGCGGTGCCCAGGCAGCCGCCGATGGTGCTGATCGTGCTCGCGGAGCCGAGGCAGCCGTTGGCCGCGCCGGCCGCGACCTCCAGCTCCTCCAGGCTGAACTCGCCGGTGGGCTTCTCGGGCAGCGGCGGCGTGGGCACGCCCTCCGGGTAGGCGATGCCGTACTCGGCGAGCAACGCCCGCGGCTCGCGTCCGTAGCGGGTCTTGACCTCACCCTCGGTCCACGCCGAGGCGACGAGCCTGGCGAACTTCTTGCGGTCCTCGTCACCGAGAATGTAGAGGCTTTCGGCCATCGGGCCACTCTCCTTGTCCCCGGCTCGCGGCCGGGATCCGACGGGAGTGGCAGCGGGCATCTGGACTGCTCGCTGCCCCTTTGTGCAGGTCCAGACTCGCCTGGGACGCCCTTCGCCGGTAGAAACAACTAACACGAACCGCCCGTGACAACTATCACGACAGCCGACGGAACCGGCTTAGACCCTGTCGGGACCGGCATGGACGGCCGGTTGGACCGGCATAGACGGACCGCCCGCGGCCCGACGGGGGCCACGCCGAGACGACGGCGGGCGCGTGAAGGGCGCGCCCTGGCGAACCCGATCGGCAGGAGGGCACACCCCGGCGACTGCGATCGGTGCAGGGGTCACCTCTATAGCGCCCTAAGGGGAAGCCGACCGAAACCCCGCAAATGGCCGGAACCTCGGGTTCCACCCACTCACCGCCACGTCGCGCGGCCATGTGGGCACTCGGGGATGACGTACCGGTTACTCCCGCCGGTTCCGCCGATGACGCGAAGTATGCGATCCGCCGGTCACCCCAGCGCCCCGGGCGCGCTCCGGGGATGGGAGCGCGCCCGAGGCCCGGCACGGGGCTGCCCGGTGCCGGATCGCGGGACGTGTCAGTCGGTGCCGGTGGACAGGGCGAGCTGGATGACGTTCTCGTTCTCCAGGACCCAGGACGCCGAGAGGCCGCCCTCCTTGACCAGCGCCTTGCCGTCGCCCTTGAGAACGCCGATCCTGTTGCCGGCGAGGGCGATCTGGATGACGTTGTCGTTCTCGGTGACCCAGTTGGCCGACAGGCCGCCTTCCTTCACCAGCGCCGTGCCGTCGCCCTTCAGGACGCCGATGCGGTTGCCGGACAGGGCCAGCTCCAGGACGTCGATGTTCTGGGTGACCCAGACGGCCGACAGGCCGCCCTGCTTGACCAGCGCCGTGCCGTTGCCCTTGAGGACACCGATGCGGTTGCCGGACAGGGCGATCTGCCGCACGCGGGTGTTCTCGGTGACCCAGCTCGCCGACAGACCGCCTTCCTTGACCAGGGCGGTGCCGTCACTCTTCAGGACGCCGATGCGCTTGCCCGAGAGCACGAGCTGCTTGACCCCGGTGTTCTCGAGGACCCAGGACGCCGACAGGCCGCCCTCCTTCACCAGCGCCCTGCCGTCGCCCGTGAGGACGCCGATGCGGTCGCCGGACAGCGCGATCTGCTTGACCCCGGCGTACTCGTTGACCCAGCTGGCGGACAGGCCGCCCTCTTTCACCAGGGCCGTGCCGTCGGCCTTGAGGACGCCGATGCGGTCGCCGGCGAGGACGACCTGCTTGATGTTGTCGTTCTCGAGGACCCAGTTGGTGGACAGGCCACCTTCCTTGACGAGCGCCGTGCCGTCGCTCTTCAGTACGCCGATGCGGGGCGGGGCCGCGGCGGCAGGGGCTGCCGTCGCCGTGCCCAGGACGGCGACGAGCCCGCCCGCGATCACGAGAGTGCACCTGCCCGCGGCCGCGCGGGCGAGGACGCGCCCGCGCCGGACCGCTGTTCCGATCGTCATGACGACCTCCGAATCACACCAGGCGGGGCTCGGGTGCCCGCCTCGGAATGTAACGGAGAGTGTATGTGTCGCTACCGACGGAACGCAGATTCCCGCGGGCGCGGCGGGTGCGAGGAACATGCGCCCCTGACGTCGTTCTCTAACACCCGGCTGTCGGCGGCCCCGAGGTCAGCGGCGGCCGTTCCCGGGGTCCTGGCCGCCCAGCACGACCTCGTCCATGTAGCGGACCTAGTCGAGGCCGGCGTGGTCGAAGTCGTACGGTGGCGTCGACGGTTGGATGCGCGGGAGGTTCGCAAGCCGGGCTCCCCCGGCTCAGACCATGTACTGGTCGTGGCGCAGGTACAGCTCCGTCCACTCCTCTTCGGTGAGCGTGCGGCCGGTCGCCGCGATCTCGGCCAGCTCCTCGAAGTACGACTCACGCGGCGCGCCCGGGGCGAAGTGCAGCAGCAACGAGGCCGGCTCGCCCGACTCGTTGCGGAACGCGTGGACGCCGCCCGGCGGCACGTGCAGGAAGTCGCCCGGCGCGGCCTCGACCCACCGGGCCCCGTCGTACAGACGGACGGTGCCGGACAGGACGAAGAACGACTCGGCCATCGTGCGGTGGTAGTGGGCGCTCGGCCCGCTCGGCCGCGCGCCCATGTCCCAGCGGTAGAGCCCGAACAGACCGCCCGTGGTCGCCCCCGTGGCGAGGTAGCTCACCTCGGTGCCGCCCTCGCCGATTCTCAGCTCGGGTTCGTGCCCCTTCGGCCGGAACGTCCCACTGGCCTCGCCCTTCTCAGCGACGTACAGCGCCTGCGGATACGACATGCCCCTCCTCTTTCCTTCTCGGCTGAGGCCTCGAGCCCCGGCGACGAGATCACCCGGCCCTACTGGGCCGCCCCTCAGGACGCCTTGCGCAGCAGGGCGAGGAACATCGCGTCAGTGCCGTGCCGGTGCGGCCAGAACTGGGCGTACGGGCCCGCGCCGAGGGAGTCGACCTCGTCGAGGTAGGCGCGCGCGTCGAGCACCTCGGCGTCGCCGCGCCGCCTCACGACGTCGTCGACCACCGCGCGGGTCTCGGCCAGGTGCGGCGAGCACGTCACGTACGCCACCACCCCGCCCGGGCGCGCGGACGTCAGCGCCGAGCCGAGCAGGCGGCGCTGGAGGGCGCCGAGCTCGGGCACGCTGTCCGGATCCCGCCGCCAGCGCGCCTCGGGACGGCGGCGCAGCGCGCCGAGGCCCGTGCACGGCGCGTCGACCAGCACGCGGTCGAACACGCCCTCGCGCCAGGCGGGCGCGGTGCCGTCCGCCGCGATGACCCCGGCCTTGCGCGTCGCCCGCCAGACCAGGCGGGCGCGGTGGAAGCGCTGGTCGGAGGCCAGCAGATGGCGGTCCTCCTGCAGCGCGAGCGCGTCCAGCAGGCCCGCCTTGCCTCCGGGGCCCGCGCACATGTCCAGCCACAGCCGGTCGTCGCCGTCCAGGGGCACCCGCGTGAGCGCGAGGGCCACGAGCTGGCTCGCCTCGTCCTGGACGGCCGCGCGGCCCTCGGCCACGGCCGGGACGGACGCGGGGTCGCCCTCGGGCAGGTAGGCGGCGTACGGCGAGTAGCGGGCGGGGACGGCCCCGGCGTCGACCAGCTCGCCGACCGTGCTGCGGCCCGGCAAGGCGATCAGCGTGACGCCGGGGCGCTCGTTGTCGGCGGCGAGCAGCGCGGCGGTCTCCTCCGGGTCGCCGCCGACGGCGTCGCGCAGCGCCGAGGTGATCCACCGCGGGTGGCTGTGGGCGACGGAGAGGTGGCCGACGAGGTCCTCCTCCGGATCGGGGGCGACGATGGGCAGCCACCGCTCGTAGTCGCGCGTGGCGACCTTGCGCAGGATCGCGTTGGCGAACTTGGACGCGCCGGCGCCGACGCGCAGCCGTACGAGGTCGACGGTGGCGCTGACTGCGGCGTGCGGGGGGACGCGGGTCTTGAGCAGCTGGTGGACGCCGAGGCGGATGGCGTCGAGCAGCGGCGGGTCGATGTCCTCGGGCGGGCGGTCGCTGCACACGGCGATGATCTCGTCGTAGGTGCCGAGACCGCGCAGGGTGCCGTAGGCCAGCTCGGTCGCCAGCGCGGCGTCGCGGCCGGTCAGCCCGCGCTCGCGCAGCAGGGTGGGCATGAGCAGGTTGGCGTACGCGTCGCGCTCGTCGACGGCGCGCAGCAGGTCGTAGGCGGTGTTGCGCGGCTCGTCTCGGACCGGCTTGGACCTGCCCGCGGGCCGTCCCTGCCTGCCCGGCCTACCCCGCCTGTCCGCGCGGCCCGAGCCGCCGTCCTCGCGTGTCACGCGTCCCCCGCCGTCAGGCTCATCGCCTCGATCATGTCGCACATTTCCGTGATATCCGCCTGATTCGCCCGGGGGTCGCCCGTCGTGTCCGCCCGGCTCGCCCGGGGTCGCGTCGTATCCACCCGGCTCGCCCGGGTTCGCCCGTCGTGTCCGCCTGGTCCGCCCGGCGGTCGCCCGCGCCGCGGCCTCCCATCGGCGATCAGCCGAGCCGGTCGTCCGGAGTCAGGCGCACGCCGCGCGCCCACTCCCCCGCGGTCATGCGCCGCTTGCCCTCGGGCTGGACGTCGCCCAGCCGCACCGGGCGCGTGGCGGTGCCCACCAGCACGGTGTTCTTGGCGGCGGCGATCTCACCCGGGGCCAGGGCGCCGGCGCCCGGGACCGGCTCCTCGCCCTCGGGCACGGGGGCCACCGGGCCGATCTTGAGGCGCTCGCCGCGGAACTCCGCCCACGCCCCCGGGGCAGGGCTGCAGGCGCGGACCAGCCGGTCGACGCGCATCGCCGGAGCCGTCCACTCCACCCGCGCGTCCGCCACCTCGATCTTGGGCGCGTAGCTCACGCCGTCGGCGGGCTGCGGGCGGGCCTCCAGCTCGCCGTCCTCCACGCCGTCGAGCGTGGCCGCGAGCAGCCCGGCCCCCGACTCGGCGAGGCGGGCCAGCAGCTCACCGGAGGTGTCCGCCGGCAGGATCCGCTCCGTCACGACGCCGTACACCGGGCCCGCGTCGAGCTCCTTGACGATCTGGAACGTCGCCGCGCCGGTGATCTCGTCACCGTGCAGCACGGCGTGCTGCACGGGGGCCGCGCCGCGCCACGCGGGCAGCAGCGAGAAGTGCAGGTTGATCCACCCGTGCTTGGGGATGTCCAGCGCCGCCTGCGGCAGCAGCGCGCCGTACGCCACGACCGGGCAGCAGTCGGGCGCGATGGCCTTCAGCCGGGCCAGGAACTCCGGGTCGCCCGCCTTGGCCGGCCGCAGCACCTCGATGCCGGCGGAGGCCGCGAGCTCGGCCACCGGGCTCGCGTGGACCTTGCGGCCCCGCCCGGAGTGGGCGTCCGGGCGGGTCACCACGGCGACCACCTCATGCCGGGGCGAGTCGAGCAGCGCCCGCAGCGACGGCAGCGCGGTTTCCGGGGTTCCGGCGAAGACGAGGCGCACGGTGCTAGAGGGCCTTCCCTTGAGTGGCGTGCGGCGAGAACTTCACGGCCGGCGCGGCGAGGCCGCTCCACTCCGCCTCGCGGATCGCCTTCATCGCCAGCTTGCGCTGCTTGGGGTCCATGCGGTCGATGAACAGCACGCCGTCGAGGTGGTCGGTCTCGTGCTGCACGCACCGGGCCATCAGGTCGGTGCCCTCGATGGTGATCGGCTCACCGTGCATGTCGAACCCCTTGGCCACGGCCCGGATCGCGCGCGGCGTCGGGAACGCCAGGCCGGGGAACGACAGGCACCCTTCCTCGCCTTCCTCGTCCTTCTCGTCGGAGAGATCCAGGCTGGGATTGATCAGGTGGCCGAGCTGCTCGTCGACGTAGTACGTGAACACGCGCAGGCCGACGCCGATCTGCGGCGCGGCGAGCCCGGCTCCCGGAGCGTCCATCATCGTGTCGGTGAGGTCCTTGACGAGTTTGCGCAGCTCCTTGTCGAAGTCCACGACCGGCTCCGCGGGGGTGCGCAGCACCGGATCGCCGAACAGGCGGATCGACTGAATTGCCACGGACGACTCCGTTCACGTCACGATTGAGAGGTCACCCTAGTTTATGGGTCGCCGCGGACCGCCGGTCTGCGCGTCGCGGGGCTGGGCGGCGATCAGCGGGGTCCGACGACGGGGAGCTCAGCGGGAGCGGGCCTTCATGGCGGCCTTGCGCGCCGCCTTGGCGACCGTCGCGTCCGGGTGGTTGGCGCCGAGCAGTTCCAGGACGGCGATGGCGTCGGGGTGGCTGCTGCGGCTGATGTCCTCCACCAGGCGCAGCAGCTCGTCACCGGCCTCCAGCTCCTCGAACTCCTCCATCGCCTCCGGGACGTCGGCGATGTGCAGCAGCGTGGCCAGGGTGTCCACGGCGAGCCAGGTGCCGTCCTCCTCGGTCAGCACCGGCGCCTCCAGGTCGCGGACGGCCAGCCAGACCGCCGCGTGCCGCCACATCGCGGGCTCGGCGAGGGCCTCGCGCATCGCGGGCTCGGCCTCGGGGCCCATCTCGGCTAGGACGGTGCCGATCACGCCGCGCTGCCCGGCCGTGCCCGAGGCCGCGACCTTGATCAGCTCGCGGGCGGCGTCCTCGGGGACGCGGCGCTCGGCCCACAGCGCCGGGGCGCTGGAGGGGGCCTCGCCGGTCAGCATGGCGTCGACCAGCTCGCAGGCGCTCAGCTCGGCGAACCCGGCGATCTCCGACAGCAGCGGCGCGTCGTGGCCCTCGCGCAGCAGATCCTGCCGGACGGCCCAGACGCCGAGCGGGGTGAGCCGGACGCTCTCGGCGCCGCGCTCGAACAGCCCGCAGTACTGCAGCAGGTCGAGGGCGACGTCCAGCTCGCCGGGGAGCGTCTCGCGCAGCCGCCGCATCTCGTGCGCGCGGGCCTCGCAGCCGATCTCGTGGGCCTGGAGCATGCCCTCGATCAGCGCGGCGTAGGTGATGCCGTCGGTGGTGGCGTAGATCGTGGCGAGCATCTCGGTGAGGTGCTCGTCGGCCACCGCCGATCCCGTCAGGCCTTCCTCCGTGCGGTCCAGGACGTCCATGACCACGCCGTCCCAGAACCTCATCAGGTCGGACGGCTCCTCGCCCCGGGACACGCCGGCGCGGGTGATGCGCAGCAGGCCGCCGTTGACGGCGACGATCCACACCAGGCGCAGCCGGTCGAGCGTCAGGCCGAGCTCCCCGGACACCTCGCGGGCCTCGCCCGGCGGCAGGAACCCCTCGGCGGTCACCTCGCGGGCGCCCGTCCACGCGGCCAGCCGCCGCGCGTCGCGTACCAGGGGCACGGAACGGACCGCGCCCGCGAGCTCGGCCGGCGGCGCGAGCTCGACCGGAGGGAAGCTCAGCACCTCGCTCTCGCAGTCGTCGCAGTCGCACTCGTCGTTCTCGCCCGCCATCTCGGCGAGCAGCGCCTCGCGCTCCTCGCCGGACACGCTTCCCAGCTCGTCGATGAGGTTGCGCAGCTCTCCGAGATCGAAGACGCCGCCGTTCCCGCTGTTGGCCATTCAGGCAACTTACTCCACAGCAGCCACAGCCGATGACGGACTACGGACGTTCGCCTTGATCACCGTGAGATGACCGTGAGATCACCGTGCGACCACCGTCCCGTCCCCCGCGCCGGCCGATCCCGGGCCCTCAGTGGATGCCGCGCGAGCGCGCCTTGAACGCGGCCTTACGCGCGGCCTTGGCGAGATTCCTGTCCGGAAGGTGGCGCCCGAGCAGGTCGAGGACCTCGGCGACGTCCGGGTGGTCGACCTGCCACATCTCTTCGATGGCCTGGGCGGACGGCGCGAGGTTCACGGCGAGGTCGTCGGCGATCTCGCCGGAGTCGTCGGTCTCCCGGGGCAGGACGAACGCCAGCGCGTCCACGCCGGCCCACAGCGCCTCCTCCGGCGTCAGGGCGGGCGCGGTCAGGCCGTGGGAGGCCAGCCAGATGAGCGCGTGCGGGCGCAGCTCCGGCTCGTCCAGGACCTCGCGGACGGCGGGCGCCGCCTCGGGGCCCAGCCGGTCGACCAGCGTCACGGCGACGCCTCGCGTGCCGGCCGCCGTCCCCCTGGCGGCGGCGAGGATCTCGCGCGCGGCCTCCTCGGGCGGGCGCCGGGCGAGCCAGGCGGAGATGTCCCGCTCCGCCTGCCCGGCGGGGACGCCCTCCATCAGCAGGGCGATCAAGGTCTCGGCGTCCGCCTCGGCCGGGTCGGCGGCGACCGGCGCCACCAGGCCCATGCGGGAGTACACCTCGCGCAGGCCCCACCGGCCGTGCGGGGTCAGCGTCACGGCGTCGTGCTCGTATTCGAGGGTGCCGCACCCGGCCAGGACGCCCAGCGCCGCCTCCAGGCCGCCCGCCTCCGGGTCGTCGCCCTCGGCCGACACCTCGTCCAGGTACTCGCGCAGGGCCACGACCGCCACCGGCTCCTGGAGCCGGTACAGCAGGTCGTGCACCCCGTACAGCTCGCGGTCGACCGGCACGAAGCCCGTGACGTTCGCCTCCGAGGCGCCCGTGAGGAACGCCACCGTGCCCGCCCACAGGTCCAGCACCTCATCGTCGCCGCGCGCGGGCAGCGGCCCCGGCCCCCGGGGCGCCGTCACCATCCCCCCGGGCCCCCCAGGCCCCCAGGACGCCTCCGCCAGGCCGACGGCGAGCGCGAGCTCCCAGGCCAGCGCCGGGGCGTCGACACCGAGGTCGCGGGTGATCCGCGCGGCGTCCCTGGCGCGCAGCCGGCCCTTGCGCGTGGGGGTGTGGCCGCCGTCCAGCATCCACGCCACGACCCGGTGGGCGTCGTGGAGCAGACCGGCCTCCCGGACGGCCTGAGCGACCTCCTGGGGCGGCGCCAGGCGTACCGGAGGTAGAGGAGCGCACCCCGGGCAGTCGCAGTCCTCATGACCGCCGACGGACGCCGGGCGGCGCGGCGCGGCGGCGAGATCGTCTTTCGCGGCGTACGGAGTGTCGGCCTCCAGCGCGTCGGCGCCCATCGCCCCGAACATGCTCTTGGCCATGCCGAACTTCGTCGTGTCGGCCAGCGCCGCCGGCATCGCCGGGGCGATCTCGTCGATCTTGACGCGCATCCGCCCCGCCATCTTGGTGCCGATCTCCCCGCTGTCCAGCAGGAAGTCGACCAGCGTGCGCGCCGCGGCGACGGTCTCGGCCGCGCTCTCGGGGGGCGCGATGACCTTGCGCGGGTAGATGTCGAGCAGAAGCTGCTCGAACGTGACGGGAGAGAAGTCGGCGAGCTCGGCCACGTCCAGGTAATCGCTGGCGTAGTCGCACAGGAGCCGAACCTCGTCGGCGTCCACCACCACCCCGTTCGAGCGCCCCCACGCCCGGAAGTCCTCGATGGCCCCGTTCACCCATTCGATCGACACAGGGAGAAACTAACGGCTAGCTTTCAGCCCCGCGAATCGGCGAGCTGCGGTCAGACCAGATCCATCGGGTCCATACAGACTCGGACCAGGTCAGGAGCCTTGCGCGCGGCCCTCACCCCCGCCGCTCCCTTGAGCGCCTTCGCCAGCGCGGCCTCCGCCCCGCGCGGCACCCGGACCATCAGCCGCTCCTCCACTTCGGCCGGCGTCCGGGGGGGCCGTCCCCTCGGCCCCTCGACGGGGACCGGGCCCAAGATCTGCGCCCCCTCGGGAAGGCCGAGGCCGGTCGCCATCTCCCTGACGGCGGCGGGCGGGCCGGTCAGCGTCGCCATGCGGACGGCCGGCGGGAAGCCCAGCGCCGCCCGCTCGGCCAGCTCGCGCTCGGCGTGCGTGACCGGGTCCCAGCGCAGGAGCGCCTGCACGACCGGCAGGGACGAGTCCGCGAGGACGATCAGCTCCGCGCCGGGGCGCAGCATCGCCGCCGCGTTCATCCAGCGCCGCAGCGTCTCCTCGGCGGCCCGCAGGTCGGGGCGGCCCAGCATGGCCCAGCCGTCCAGTAGGACGGCCGCCGCGTACCCGCCGTCCGGGACCGGCTCGGCGCCGGGCGTGGCCACGACCAGGGCGCGCGAGGAGCCGACGGTGGCGAGGACGGAGTCGCGGCCGGACGTCCTCACCGGGACGGAGGGGAAGGCACGCCCGAGCTCCTCCGCCGTGCGCCGGGCACCGATCACCACGGCCCGCATGCGGTTGCTGCCGCATGCCTGGCACCGCCACATGCCGGCGATCCTTCCGCACCAGCGGCAGTAGGGGGCGGCATGCCCGCTGCGCAACGCCAGCGGCCCCCCGCACAGCGGCGCCTGCGCCCACAACCCCTCATGAGAACCACCGCCCCGGCCGTCATCCCCGGAGCCCTCGCCCCCGCGAGCCGACTCCACAGGCGACGCGGCCGACCCCCCGGGCCGCGCCGGCGGCTCCACGGGCGGCATGAGCGGCTCCATGGAAAACGCGGCCGGTCCAACGGGCAGCGCTGACGGCTCGACGGGCGGCATGGGCGGCTCCACGGACAGCGTGGGCGTCGTCCACCGGCCCAAGGACGGCGACCTCCCGCCTTCCTCACCGGCCACTCCCGGCGAACGCGTCCCCGGAAACACTCCGCCCCGGGACGCTTCGAAGAGACCTCCGCCTCCGTGATACGCCGCGCCCCCGTGAGGCGCACCCGGGCGCGCCGGTCCTCCGATGCGCCCGAGCGCGGCGGCGTCGGCCTCGTATCGGCGCGCCTCAGGACCGGCGGATTCAGGGCGGCCGACGGGGGCCGTACGCGCGGCCCGACCGGCCACGGAAGGGCGATCCCCGGGACCGGCCATAGGGGGACGGGCGGCGGGATCGGCGGCGGACGAACCAGTGGCAGACGAACGGGCGGCGGCCTCCGTACGGCGACGTCGGCCTGGGGCGCCCGGTACCGGGGCCGGGGGGCCCGCGAGCGGCGGCGACTGGGTGCACCGCGCCGGGGTGCGGCACACCTGGCAGGCCAGCGCGGGCAGGTAGCCGCGACGCGGCACCTGGATCAGCACCGGCCCGTGCTCCAAACCGTGCCTGAGGGCCGCCCACGCGATGCTGGGCAGGCGGGCGGCGCGCGCCGCCGGATCCCTGGCGAGTTCGACGTCGTCACCGGCCGGGCGCACCCTCGGCGCGAACCCCCGCACGGTCTCCCTGGCCGGGCCGATCGGATGCGCCCAGCCCGTCGCGACGAGCCGCGTCGCCTCGGCCGTACGGGCATGGCCCGCGACCAGCATGGCCGCGCCGGTCTGGTGCGCCCGCAGGGCGAGGACCTCCCGCGTGTGCGGGTAGGGGGCCAGACGCTCGGCGTGCAGGTCGTCACCGTCGTCCCAGATCACCGCGAGGCCGAGGTCGTGGACGGGCGCGAACGTCGCGGCGCGGGTGCCCACGACCACGCACACCTCGCCGCGCAGGACCTTCAGCCACCGCCGGTAGCGTTCGGCGGGGCCGAGGCCCGCGGTGAGCGCGACGTGCGTTCCCTCGCCGAGCACCAGGCGCAGGGCCGCGTCCACCAGCGTGACGTCCTTGCCGTCCGGCACGACGACCAGCGCACCCCTGCCCCCGCGCACAGCGGCCAGCACGGCCAGCGCGATGCCCTCCGGCCACGTGGGCGCGCCGTGCTCCCGGATGCCCGGCAGAGCATTCCAGACGGCCCGGGGAGCCTTCCCCTCGGCCAGCGCGGAGATGAACGCGGGCCCTGCCGGATACTCCGCCCACAACCCCGGCAGCACATCTGTCACGCCGGCGGCGCGACTCCCGTCGTCTCGTTCTCCAACTCCCCCACCCGAGCCCGCGACCGCACCCCCCGGCTCACCGGCCTCTCCGGAACCGGCGACGCCTCCCGGACCTGCCACGCTCCGCGACTCAGCCTCCTCTGCGGAGCCTTCAGGCGCGGCCTCCGTCTCAGCCTGTCCCTGCGAACCCGCGACCGAGCCCCCTGGCACGCCTCGCTCCACCGCGGCGGCGGCCGCGCTTCGCGACTCTGCTCGTCGCGCCGGTGGCGTGGGCCCGGGGGCGGCACGCTCGGCTTCCGCCTTGGCGTGGCGCGGGGGGATGGCCAGGCGCAGGACATCGGCCATGGTGCCCGCGTAGCGATCGGCCACGGCGCGGCAGAGGGCGGCGATCTGCGGGGTGAGCACCGGCTCCGGGGACACCACGCGTTCCAGGGGCGTGAGCCTGCCCTCGTGCTCGGTGCTCGCGGCGCGCTCCAGCACGAAACCGTCGACCAGCTTGCCGGCGAAGCGGATCCGCACCCGGCAGCCCGGCGCCGCGTCCTCCGCCATCGCCTCGGGGACGAGGTAGTCGAATGGGCGATCAAGGTGTGCCAGCGGCGTGTCCACCAGGACACGGGCGACCGGAAGCTCCGCGGCGGGCACCGGCGCCCCCTTGGCGGCGGTGCTCCCGGCTCCGGCCACGTCCGCGGCCTGACCTCCGACGGCCGCCAGGGGAAGCAGGGCCCCGACATCCTCGGCGGCCACGCGCGTCTCTTCGCCGGCGTCTCCCGTGACCCGCACCCCCGTGCTCACCTGGCTCCGAACATCCCTTCGCGCCCCGCCGGACCGCCACCGTCCGCCCGGCCCTCGACGACCTCGTCACGCCCCTCGCCGCCCGGCCGCGGACCTGGATCGGACGAGCGACGGGACCTCATATCGAACACACTATCGCCTGGTCAGCACGCCGATGGACAGCCCGCCGCCGGCCACCGGAAGCCTACGCACCCCCGCGCCGAACCACCCGAGTTCCCCGGAAGAACGCCCTCCAGGCCCCCTCAACCGCCGTGCGACGAGCCACCGCCACCAACCCACGAGCAGCAAACCCTACGCCCAGAACCCCCCACACACTCCGGCAGCATCCACTCCGAGGCACCCCGCAAGCCAGGCACCAAAGCGATGGGAGGGTGGAGGCGCCACCGTCCGGCGGTGGAGGCGGCGGAGGCGGCCTCCCTGGCCGTCTACGAGCGTGTGGTCTCAGGCGCCGCGTCGGCGAGAGTTGACTATCGATATGACGGAGTGATCCATCTCAGTAGTGGACATCCCTCGATAGTTGCTGATCTTCTCTATGGCATGACACGACATCTCCGATCGCGACTAGGGATCGCGACCTTGACCGCTTCGGCGCTGCTGGGCGGCCCCGCCTCTACGGCGGCTGCCGTCACCGGCCAGACGATCACCTCCGGCGTCGCGGCCCGGACGGGGAACAACGCCCCCTCCGGCTCCGACCTGAACAAGACGCTGCGGGAACTCGAGAAGTCCTACAACGGGCGTATCGGCGCGGTGGGCATCGACCTGGGGACCGGGAGAACGGTCGGCTACCGGGCCGGCGAGCGCTTCCCGTTCAACTCCATGTTCAAGGTGTTCGCGTGCGCGGCGGTGCTGCACAAAGCACGCACCAGCGACCCCGGGCTGATGGACAAGGTGGTTCGCTGGAAACCCGCCGAGATGGCCGAGCTGACCGCGAACTCCCCGGAGACCACCGAATACACCGACACCGGCATGACCCCCGCACAGCTGTGCCGCGCCGCGATCACCAAATCCGACGGCTTCGCGGGCAATACGCTGCTGAAGCAGATCGGCGGGCCCCGCGGGCTGACCGAGTTCTTCCGCGCCACCGGTGATCGGACCAGTCGCCTGGACCGACCGGAACCCGGGCTGACCGAGTGGAAGCCCGGTGAAGAGCGGGACACCACCACCCCTGCGGCGGTCGCTCAGACCTTCACCGAGCTCACCACCGGTAAGACCCTCCACACCAGCGACCGAGCGCGGCTGGTCGGCTGGCTGAAGGCCAGCCTCACCGGCGCCAACCGGATCCGGGCGGGGCTGCCCAAGAACTGGACGGTCGGCGACAAGACCGGCACCGGCGGCGCGAGCAACTACGGCACCGCCAACGACTTGGCGATCGTCTGGACACCCGGATCGAAGGCGCCGATCATCCTGTCGGTGTTCAGCAACCGCAACCTCGACAACACGCCGCACGATGACAAGGTGATCGCCTCCACCGCGACCGCGCTGGCCAAGGCCCTCGGCAGGTTGTGACCCGACCATCGGGCCGTGACGCGGCCGCAGGGTAAAGCGGATCTCGAGTGCTGCCCAAGCCGGCGGCATCACCACCGTCCGCGACCGTGCGGAGGGCGGCCGTCAGCCCAGACCGTTGACCGCTCGGGCGTTCCGACCCTCGATGTGGGCGCTGCGTTCCGCCAGGTCATCGAGCTGGGGCGGCGACCGGACCTCTGAGGCGTCACGGAGGGTTGGACCGGCCCTCTGACACGTTGCCGAGAGGGTTGCGGCTCGGTTGGGGCCGCAACCCTCTCCGGGTGGGTCAGAGGCCGAGGGCCTGGCGGAGTTCTTCGGCGCGGTCGGTGCGCTCCCAGGAGAAGTTGGGCTCCTCACGGCCGAAGTGGCCGTAGGCGGCGGTCTGGGAGTAGATCGGGCGAAGCAGGTCAAGGTCACGGATGATCGCGGCCGGGCGCAGGTCGAACACCCGCGTGATCGCCTCCTGGATGCGCGACACCTCGACCGTCTCGGTGCCGAACGTCTCCACGAACACACCCACCGGCTGCGCCTTGCCGATCGCGTAGGCCACCTGGACCTCGGCCCGGTCGGCCAGCCCCGCCGCCACCACGTTCTTGGCCACCCAGCGCATCGCGTACGCCGCCGAGCGGTCCACCTTGGACGGGTCCTTGCCCGAGAACGCCCCGCCACCGTGACGGGCCATGCCGCCATAGGTGTCCACGATGATCTTCCGCCCGGTCAGGCCCGCGTCACCCATCGGCCCACCGATCTCGAACCGGCCGGTCGGGTTCACCAGCAGCCGGTACCCCTCGGTGTCGATCTCCAGCTCGGCCAGGACGGGGTCGACCACGTGCTCCTTGATGTCGGGAGCCAGCATCTCCTTCAGGTCGATCTCGGGGGCGTGCTGGGTGGAGACGACCACGGTGTCCAGCCGGACCGGACGGTCACCGTCGTACTCGATCGTCACCTGGGTCTTGCCGTCGGGACGCAGGTAGGGCACCGTGCCGTTCTTGCGCACCTCCGACAGCCGCCGCGCCATGCGGTGCGCCAGCGTGATCGGCAGCGGCATCAGCTCCGGAGTCTCCCGGCAGGCGTAACCGAACATCAGGCCCTGGTCGCCTGCGCCCTGCCGGTCCAGCTCGTCCGTGCCCTCGCCCTCACGGATCTCATAGGCGTCGTCCACGCCCTGGGCGATGTCGGGGGATTGCGCCCCGATGGACACCGACACACCACATGAGGCGCCGTCGAAGCCCTTGTGCGACGCGTCGTACCCGATCTCCAGGATCTTCTCGCGGATGACACCGGGGATGTCGACGTAGGTCTCGGTGGTGACCTCACCGGCGACGTGCACCTGACCGGTGGTGATCAGCGTCTCGACCGCGACGCGGCTCTTCGGGTCGTCCTTGAGCATGGCGTCGAGAACGGCGTCACTGATCTGGTCGGCGATCTTGTCCGGATGGCCTTCGGTGACCGACTCGGAAGTGAACAGGCGGCGGGTCAACTCAGTGGCTCCTCATGCAGCGGCTGCTGACGTCGTGGGCTTTGGCGTAGGGCGGCCAAGGCGCTGCGCCGAGTGTAGCCCGATGAGGTGCACCGCCGCGCAAGCGTCTCGCCTCGTGGCGCGCGCGCCTAAAGATCGGGAAGTGGATCCTTCGGCAGATCGCCCGGGGAGAACGCCTCGGTGTCCGCCGCCCCGACGACGGCGACGTATTCGTCGTCGACCTCGAAGACGGTATCACCCAACCGTATCGACGGCCCGTCACCGGGCCGCACCGGACCGAGCCGCGTTCTGCGCGGGTATCTCGCCCACACCACGGCCGGCTCGTTGCGGCTGAAGACCTTCGTGGCCAGTACCGTCACCGACAGGCCGGTCACGACGACGATGTAGTTGCCCACGCCTCCCGACCCGACGAGGGTCACGGGGAAGACGTAGTGCAGTTCCTCACCCGGGGGCAATAGGGATCGGCAGCGCTCTCTGACGGCGGCGGTGACCGGCATGATGTGGCCCTCTCGCTCCAGCGTCCACCTGGAGTATCCGCCGGAAAGCGACCGCCATCAAGGCGTCACCAGGCACGATGGGGTCACAACGGGACGTACATCGTTAAATCGCCACCATCAGCCATCACCGGCAGCCGCCACCAGCCACCAGCGACCGCCAACCGCCACCGGCCGCCGCCGGCGGCCCCGCGTCAGGCGAGGCGGGCGGCCACCAGATCCCAGACGACGTCGGCGAGGTCCTCCTTGGGGCCGCGCGGCACCTCGACGGGGTCGCCGCCCGCGACCAGGACCACGGCGGCGTTGTCGGGCGTGCCGAAGGCGAGGTCCCGCCCCACCTGGTTGACGACGAGCAGGTCGCACCCCTTGCGGGCGAGCTTGGCCTGGCCGTTGGCGAGGACGTCGTCGGTCTCGGCGGCGAACCCGGCGATCACGGCGGGCGAGGGCTTGTGCCCCTCACGGCGCCGGTCGCACAACTCCGCGAGAATGTCCGGATTTTTCGTGAGATGAATGGGGTCAGGCTCGGCGGACGTCTTCTTGATCTTCGAGTCGCTCCGCGCCGCGGGCCGGAAGTCGGCCACCGCCGCCGCCATGACCACCGCGTCGGCGGACTCGGCGGCCGAAAGCATCGCCGTCCGCAGGTCCAGCGCCGACTCCACCCGCACCACCGTGGCCCCCGCGGGGTCGGGCAGGGCGACGTTGGCGGCGACGAGCGTGACCTCGGCGCCCCGCGCCACCGCCGTGCGCGCCAGCGCGTACCCCTGGAGCCCGGACGAGCGGTTGCCGATGAACCGGACCGGGTCGATCGCCTCGCGGGTGCCGCCCGCCGACACCACCACACGGCGGCCGGCGAGGTCGAGCGCGCGCCCGCGCAGGACGCGGCGGCAGACCTCGAAGATCTGGACGGGGTCGGGCAGCCTCCCGCGGCCGGTGTCGGCGCCGGTGAGGCGGCCCACGGCGGGGTCGATGACCAGGCAGCCGCGCTCGCGCAGGGTGGCGACGTTCGCGCGCGTGGCGGGGTGCTCCCACATCTCGGTGTGCATCGCCGGGGCGAACACCACCGGGCAGCGCGCGGTCAGCAGCGTGTTGGTGAGAAGGTCGCCGGCGAGGCCGTGCGCGGCCTTGGCCATGATGTCGGCGGTGGCCGGGGCGACGACGACCAGATCGGCGGACTGGCCGATGCGGACGTGCGGCACCTCGTGCACGGACTCCCAGACCTCGCTGGTCACGGGATTGCCGGACAGGGCCGCCCAGGTCGGCTCGCCGACGAAGCGCAGCGCGTCGCGCGTGGGGACGACGCGGACGTCGTGGCCGGACTCGGTGAACAGCCGCAGCAGCTCACACGCCTTGTACGCCGCGATGCCCGCGCCGACCCCGAGGACGACCCTGGGCCCGGCGGAGGCCTCGATGTTCATCACGTGGCGCGCGGACGGCGGTCGCGTCAGCCCTCGATGGCCTCGGACGTCAGCAGCCCCTCGGAGACCTCGCGCAGCGCGATGGAGAGGGGCTTCTCCTGGGCGTGGGTCTCGACGAGCGGCCCGACGTACTCCAGAAGGCCCTCGCCGAGCTGGGAGTAGTAGGCGTTGATCTGGCGCGCCCGCTTCGCGCCCATGATGACCAGGCTGTACTTGCTGTCGACGACCTCAAGCAGCTGGTCGATCGGCGGGTTGGTGATGCCTTCGGCAACCGGGGCAGTGCCTGCCACGTCGTCGGCCTCTCAGTCGGATGTCGGATCGAGCGAAGAATCGGCTCAGCCTCGAAGGATAGCAAGCGCGAAGAGCGCGCGAGACGCGCGTGGGTGGCCGATCTTCACTTCATCAAGGCTATCAGCCGGACGCATACCTCGCCGACCGCCGTGTTGACCAGCGTGAGGTCGAATTCCTTCTCGGCGGCGAGTTCGACGCGACCCGCGGCCAGACGGCGCTCGATGACGTCCTCGGGCTCGGTGCCGCGACCACGCAGGCGGCTCTCCAGTTCCTCCCAGCTCGGCGGGGCCAGGAAGACCAGAAGCGCCTCGGGCATGGTCTCGCGCACCTGACGGGCGCCCTGGAGGTCGATCTCCAGCAGCGTGGGGACCCCGTCGGCGAGCTTGCGCTCCACGGGCGCGCGGGGCGTCCCGTAGCGGTTCCCGGCGAACTCCGCCCATTCGAGGAGCTCGCCCACGGCGACCAGGCGGTCGAACTCTTCGCCGGAGACGAAGTAGTACTCGACTCCGTGCGTCTCACCGGGACGGGGGGCCCGGGTGGTCACCGAGACCGACAGCCACACCTCGGGGTGGGACCGCCGAAGCTCGGCGACGACCGTGGACTTGCCCACGCCGGACGGCCCGGACAGGACCGTCAGGCGATTGCCCGTCGGTCCGGAGGAGACGTGCGCCGCCTCCGGACTCCCGGATGAAGGCATGGAATCACCGCCACACGCCCCGAACCCCCCGAAAACGGGCGCCTCATGGGCGCCGCCCTCTTCGGGCCAGGACGTACCGGTCACTCCACACCCCCCGTAGATCTTGCTCCAGCTAACCGAGAATCAGCTCTCGGCGCCGCCGAACTCACGCTCCAGAGCGGCCCGCTGGTTGGCGCCGAGACCCCGCACGCGGCGGGACTCGGCGATACCGAGCCGCTCCATGAGCTGCTTGGCGCGGACCTTGCCCACGCCGGGGAGCGACTCCAAAAGTGCCGACACCTTCATCTTGCCGATGACGTCGTCGGTCTGACCATCCTTCAGCACCTCAGCCAGAGAAACCGCGCCGTGCTTCAGCCGGTTCTTGACCTCGGCACGCTCTTTGCGGGCTTTGGCAGCCTTCTCCAGGGCTGCGGCGCGCTGCTCGGGGGTCAGGGGAGGAAGAGCCACGCCGGGTCACCTCGAATTTCTGTCGATGTACTCGGACGGGAGGGGAAACTAGCTGGTCTTGGGCCTTCAAGCAACGTCAAGCCCAGTTTCTCCCCCCACAAAATTGATTTCATCACTCTTCGTGTTCGGAGAATCGCATTCCGTCGACAAAACCCGCCTGTGCAGGCCCCTTACGGGCTAGTCACTCCCGGACGGCGCGCACCCGCGAGGGCTAGTCCTGGCGGCCTTCGCGAACCACCCGGAGCAGCCCTCGGACGCGCGTGCGGAGCCCCCCTCCGGTCAGGCGGGGAGCACGCGGCGAAGAGCGCCGGCGATGCGCGCGGCGGCGGCCCCGGGGTCGGCGGCCCCGGTGATGGGGCGCCCGATGACGAGAAGGTCGGCCCCGTCGGCGAGGGCCTGCTCAGGAGTCGCTACTCTTGCCTGATCCTGGGTGTCGGAACCGGCGGGCCGCACCCCGGGTGTGATGAGCATGACGCCGGGCCCGACCTCCGCCCGCACCGCGGCGACCTCGCGGGGCGAGCAGACCAGGGCCTGGGCGCCCGCGCCCACGGCCTCGACGGCCAGACGGCGCACGGCGTCGCTCGCGGGTCCCCTGACTCCGATACGCTCCAGATCGGCCTCTGAGAGCGACGTCAGGGCCGTGACGGCGGCGATGCGCGTGTTCGGGGCGTGCTCGACCGCCGCCTGGATCATCGTGCGCCCGCCCGCGGCGTGCACGGTGAGGATGGCCGGCCTGAGACGCGCGACGGCGCGCGCGGCTCCGGCCACGGTGTTCGGGATGTCGTGCAGCTTCAGGTCGAGGAAGACCTGGACGCCCGTGGCGCCTCGCACCGAGGCGATCACGTCGGGGCCGTAACGGAGGTAGAGTTCGAGGCCGACCTTCACGGTGCTCACGTGCGGAGTGACCGCGGCCGCCCAGCGGGCCGCCGTCTCCAGGTCGGGTGCGTCCAGGGCGACGGCGATGGGTGCGGACGTCACAGAGAGCTCTCCTCGAGGTCGATACGGTGCCGGGGTCCCGCCCCGGGCGGACGATGGGCCAGCCCCACCGCGTCGGCGAGCCGCTCGAAGCCACGCTCCTTGAGCAGGTCCTCGAGCTCCCGCAGGATGCGCAGGCAGGCGTAGGGGTCGTGGAAGAGGGCGGTGCCGACGGAGACGACGCAGGCGCCCGCGAGGATCATCTCCAGCGCGTCGCGGCCGGTCATGACGCCGCCCATGCCGACGATGGGCACGCCGGGCATCGCGGCGTGCACCTGCCACAGGCAGCGCACCGCGAGCGGCCGGATCGCGGGCCCGGACAGCCCGCCGGTGCCGGCGGCGAGCGACGGGCGCATGCTGTCGACGTCGATGCTCATGCCGAGCGGTGTGTTGATCATGGCGAGGGCGTCGGCGCCGCCGTCGACGCACGCGCGGGCCACCGCGACGATGTCGCCGACGTCGGGGGCCAGCTTGGCGACCACCGGGACGTCGTACCGCATCGTCGCGCGCACCGAGGAGATCACCTCGGCGGAGGCCGCGGGGTCGCGGGCGAACACCCGGCCGAGGTCCTCGACGTTCGGGCAGGACAGGTTGACCTCGACCGCCGCGACGCCGGGCGCGTCCGACAGCCGCCGGGCCAGGGCGACGTACTCGGCCACGCTGCCGCCCGCGACCGAGACCACGGCCCTGGCGCCCCGGTCGACCAGCCAAGGCAGCTCGCGTTCCAGGAACACCTCCACGCCGGGGCCCTGCAGGCCGACGGCGTTGAGCATGCCCGAGGGCGTCTCGGCCATGCGGGGGGTCGGCCGGCCCGCGCGGGGGGCCATGGTGATCGAGCGGGTGACGACCGCGCCCAGGCGGGCGAGGTCGAAGAACTGGGAGAGCTCGGCACCGGAGGCGGCGCACCCCGCGGCCGTGGTGATCGGGTTGGCCAGTTCGACGTGCGCGAGGTACGTCCGCATGTCAACTGACATTTCGGGTGTGAGCACCCCCTTCCTGTGCTCGTCCCCCGGGCGCGCCCAGGGCGTCGAACGGGATCGTCCCGATGTCGTCGAACCGCACCCGCTCGCCGCGGAAGACCGGCCCCTCCACGCAGGAGCGCGCCATGCGGGTCACGCCGTCGTCGTCGACGACCGGCAGCACGCACGTCATACAGACGCCGTACCCGCAGGCCATCGACTCCTCGACCGACACCTGCACGGGGATGTCGAACTCGACCGCCACGGCGGTGACGCCGCGCAGCATCGGCATCGGGCCGCACGCGTACACCACGTCGGCCCGCGCGTCGGCGATCACCGAGGGCAGGGCGTCGGTGACGCGGCCGCGCAGGCCGAGCGAGCCGTCCTCGGTGGTGAGGGTGGTCGTCTCCCCCATGCGGCGGGCCCGCAGCGCGCCGAACACGCGGTCGGCGGAGGCGGCCCCGAGCACGAAGTCGACCCGGCAGCCCCGCTGCTGCAGCGTGTCGGCCAGGGGGAACAGGGACGCCGACCCGTACTCGCCGCCGACCAGCACGCACGTGCACGGGTCGCGCGGCACGGGGAACGGGCGGCCGAGCGGGCCCACCAGGTCCAGGGTGTCCCTGGCCTTGCGCTCGGCCAGCCACGCGGTGCCCCGGCCACGCACGTCGAAGACCAGCTCCACCGTGCCGCCGTAGTCGGGCTTGACGTCGTGCACCGAGAAGGCGCGGCGCGACGGCATGGAGGTGTGCGGCCCGCCGACGGCCACGGAGACGAAGTGCCCGGGACGGAAGCGCTCGGCGATGCCCGGCGCCACCACGGTCAGCGCGTGGTAGGCGTCGACGCGACGCGTCGTGAGCACCGTGCCCGTCACCTGCACCGGAGTTCCGGCCGTCTCCACCACCTCCCGCCGCGGGGTCAGCCCCTCAGCCTCTTCGCGTGCTCCTGGAGCGACCGTACGCCCACGGAGCCCGCGGCGACCGCCTGGATGCCCTGCACGGCCGCCGCGAGGCCCTGCACGGTGGTGACGCACGGGATGTCCCTCAGGACGGCCGCGGTGCGGATCTCGTAGCCGTCGAGGCGCGGCCCCGACTGCCCCGGACTGCCGAAGGGGGTGTTCACGATGAGGTCCACCTCGCCGTCCAGGATGCGCGTGACGATCGTCGGCTCACCGTCCGTGCCGGGGCCGTCGCTCTGCTTGCGCACGATCTTGGCATGGACGCCGTTCCTGCGCAGCACCTCGGCGGTCCCCTCCGTGGCGAGGATCTCGAAGCCGAGGTCGGCCAGGGCCTTCACCGGGAAGATCATCGCGCGCTTGTCGCGGTTGGCCACCGAGACGAACGCCCGCCCCTTGGTGGGCAGCGAGCCGTACGCCCCGGACTGCGACTTGGCGTAGGCGGTGCCGAAGACCTCGTCGATGCCCATGACCTCGCCCGTGGACCGCATCTCGGGCCCGAGGACGATGTCCACGCCCCGGAACCGGTTGAACGGCAGGACGGCCTCCTTGACCGCGATGGGGGCGTCCAGGGGCATCGTGCCGCCGTCGCCCTCGCGCGGCAGCATGCCCTCCTCGCGCAGCCCGGCGATCGTGGCGCCCATCATCACCCGGGCGGCGGCCTTGGCCAGCGGCACGGCCGTCGCCTTGGACACGAACGGCACCGTGCGGCTCGCGCGGGGGTTGGCCTCCAGGACGTACAGGATGTTCGCCGACAGGGCGTACTGGACGTTCAGGAGCCCGCGCACGCCCACGCCGCGGGCGATGGCCTCGGTCGCGGCGCGGATGCGCTTGATGTCGAACCCGCCGAGCGTGATCGGCGGCAGCGCGCACGCCGAGTCGCCGGAGTGGATGCCGGCCTCCTCGATGTGCTCCATCACGCCACCGAGGTACAGCTCCTCGCCGTCGAACAGCGCGTCCACGTCGATCTCGATGGCCTCGTCCAGGAACTTGTCGACGAGGACGGGGTGGTCGCTCGCCGCGCCGGCCCGCGCCATGTACGCGCTGAGCGTGTCCTCGTCGTAGACGATCGCCATGCCGGCGCCGCCGAGGACGTAGGACGGGCGCACGAGCACCGGGTAACCGATCTCGGCGGCGATGGCCCGGGCCTCCTCCACGGTCACGGCGGTGCCGTGCCGGGGGGCAGGCAGCCCGGCCTCGGCGAGCACGCGGCCGAACGCGCCGCGCTCCTCGGCCAGGTGGATGGCCTCGGGGCCGGTGCCGACGACGGGCACCCCGGCGTCCTTCAGCGCCTGGGCCAGGCCCAGCGGCGTCTGCCCGCCGAGCTGGACGATGACCCCGGCGACCGGGCCGGTCTCCCGCTCCGCGTGCACGACCTCCAGGACGTCCTCCAGCGTGAGCGGCTCGAAGTAGAGCCGGTCGGAGGTGTCGTAGTCGGTCGAGACCGTCTCGGGGTTGCAGTTGACCATCACGGTCTCGTACCCGGCGGCCGACAGTTCGAACGAGGCGTGCACGCAGGCGTAGTCGAACTCGATGCCCTGGCCGATGCGGTTCGGCCCGCTGCCGAGGATGATGACCTTGGGCCGGTCGCCGTACGGGACCTCGGTCTCCTCGTCGTAGGTCGAGTACAGGTAGGGCGTCTTGGCGGCGAACTCGGCGGCGCAGGTGTCCACGGTGTTGTAGACCGGCCGCACGCCGAGCGCGTGGCGCAGGGCCCTGACCTCGGCCTCGGGCAGGCCGCGGATCTCGGCGATCTGGGCGTCGGAGAAGCCGTGGCGCTTGGCGCGGACCAGCGCCTCGGCGGTCGGCTCGGCCTCGGCGAGGGCCCGCGCCTCCTCGTCGATCAGGAAGAGCTGGTCGAGGAACCACGGGTCGACGTTCGTGGCGTCGTACAGCTCATCGAGGGTGGCGCCGGCCCGGATGGCCTGCTGCATCGTGCGCAGCCGCCCGTCGTGCGGGGTGCGGCAGGCCGCCAGGAGCTCGTCCTTGTCGCCGGGGGCTCCCGCCCACCCGAAGGACGATCCCTTCTTCTCCAGCGATCTGAGGGCCTTCTGGAGCGCTTCGGGGAACGACCTGCCGATGGCCATCGCCTCGCCCACCGACTTCATGTGCGTGGTGAGCGTCTGGTCGGCCCCGGCGAACTTCTCGAACGCGAACCGCGGCACCTTGACCACGACGTAGTCCAGCGCCGGCTCGAAGGACGCCGGCGTCTCGCGGGTGATGTCGTTGGGGATCTCGTCCAGGGTGTAGCCGATGGCGAGCTTGGCCGCGATCTTGGCGATCGGGAAGCCGGTCGCCTTGGAGGCCAGCGCGCTGGAACGCGACACCCGGGGGTTCATCTCGATGACGATCATGCGGCCGGTGCGCGGGTCCACGGCGAACTGGATGTTGCAGCCGCCGGTGTCGACGCCGACCTCGCGGATCACCGCGATGGCGACGTCGCGCATGTTCTGGTACTCGCGGTCGGTCAGGGTCATGGCCGGGGCCACGGTGACGCTGTCGCCGGTGTGCACGCCCATCGGGTCGACGTTCTCGATGGAGCAGACGATGACGACGTTGTCGGCGCGGTCGCGCATGACCTCCAGCTCGTACTCCTTCCAGCCGAGGATGGACTCCTCCAGGAGCACTTCGGTGGTCGGCGAGGCGTCGAGCCCGGCCCCGGCGATGCGCCGCAGGTCGTCCTCGTCGTAGGCGAAGCCCGAGCCGGCGCCGCCCATGGTGAAGCTCGGCCGGACGACCACCGGGTAGCCCAGGTCCCGCGCCGCGGCGAGGCACTCGTCCAGGGTGTGGCAGATCACCGACCGGGCGGACTCGGCGTTCAGGCCGTGCTCGGCGGCGACCTTGGCGACGATGCCCTTGAACAGCTCGCGGTTCTCGCCGGCCTGGATCGCCGCGATGTCGGCGCCGATGAGCTCGACCCCGTACCGTTCCAGCACGCCCGCCTCGTGCAGCGCGACGGCGGTGTTGAGCGCGGTCTGGCCGCCGAGGGTGGGCAGCAGTGCGTCCGGCTGCTCCTTGGCGATGATCTTCTCGACGATGCCGGGCGTGATCGGCTCGACGTAGGTCGCGTCGGCGAACTCGGGGTCGGTCATGATGGTCGCGGGGTTGCTGTTGACGAGCACCACGCGGTAGCCCTCGGCGCGCAGCACCCGGCACGCCTGCGTGCCGGAGTAGTCGAACTCGCAGGCCTGGCCGATCACGATCGGCCCCGAGCCGATCACCATGATCGTCGAGATGTCGGTGCGCTTAGCCATTCCCGTCCTCCGCCGTAGAACCGGTGTGCCGTCCACGCCCGGGCAGGCCCGCGGCCGTGCCCGTGTTGAGGCCCATGTTGAGGCCCGTGTCGACGCCCGTCCCGCCGTCCATCAGGGAGCAGAACTCGTCGAACAGGCCCGCCGCGTCGTGCGGGCCCGCGGCGGCCTCGGGGTGGTACTGGACGCTGAACGCCGGGTGGTCGAGCAGGCGCAGCCCCTCGACGCAGCCGTCGTTGAGGTTCACGTGGCTGACCTCCGCCCGGCCGTACGGCGTCTCGAACGGGCCGTCCAGCGGGGCCTCGACCGCGAAGCCGTGGTTGTGCGCGGAGATGTCCACCTTGCCGGTGCGGCGGTCCTGGACGGGCTGGTTGACCCCGCGGTGGCCGTACCGCAGCTTGTAGGTGCCGAGGCCGAGCGCCCGGCCGAGGATCTGGTTGCCGAAGCAGATGCCGAAGACGGGCCTGCGCGCCTCCAGCACGCCCGCCAGCGTCTCGACGGCGTAGTCCGCGGCCGACGGGTCGCCCGGGCCGTTGGACAGGAACACCCCGTCGGGGTCGAGGGCGAGGATGTCGGCCGCGGTCGCGGTGGCGGGCAGCACGTGCACCTCGCAGCCGCGCTCGGCCATGCGGTAGGGCGTCATCGCCTTGATGCCGAGGTCGAGCGCCGCGACCGTGAACCGCTTGGGCCCGCGGGCCGGCACGACGTACGGCTCGGGCGTGGAGACCTCCTTGGCGAGATCGGCGCCGACCATCGACGGGCTGGTGCGCACCTTCCCGGCGAGCTCCTCGACCGTCGCGGACGGGGCGGTGAAGACCCCGGCGCGCATGGCCCCGCGCTCACGCAGGTGGCGGGTGAGGGCCCGCGTGCCCGGCATGGCGATGCCGACGACGCCCTGGCGGCGCAGCTCCTCGTCCAGGGAGCGGCGCGAGCGCCAGTTGGAGGCGACCCGCGCGGGCTCACGCACGACGTACCCGGCGACCCAGACGCGCGAGGACTCCGGGTCCTCGTCGTTGACGCCGGTGTTGCCGATGTGCGGCGCGGTCATCGCCACGATCTGCCGGTGGTAGGACGGGTCGGTCAGCGTCTCCTGGTAACCGGTCATACCGGTGGAGAAGACCATCTCGCCGTAGGTCTCCCCCTCGGCGCCGTAGGAGACGCCGTGGAAGGCGCGGCCGTCCTCCAGCACGAGGACCGCCGGGGTCTGCCGGGTCACCTGGTCTTCCCTTCGACGAGGACGGGCCGGGTCGTCACGTCAGCTTCCCTTCGAAGACGGTCGGGCGGCCGCGCAGGAAGGTCGCGACGACCCTGCCCGGCAGTGTCATGCCCACGTACGGCGTGTTGCGGCTCTTGGAGGCGAACCCGTGCGGGTCGACGGCCGACCGCGCGGAGGGGTCCACCAGGGTGAGGTTCGCGGCGGCGCCGGCCTCCAGCGGGTGGCCGTGCGCGGACAGGCGGCCGATGCGCGCGGGCCGGGCCGACATGCGGTCGGCGACACCCGCCCAGTCCAGCAGCCCCGTCTCGACCATGGCCTCCTGGACGACCGACAGGGCCGTCTCCAGGCCGATCATGCCCATGGCCGCCGCCGGCCACTCGGTCTCCTTGTCCTCGACCGGGTGCGGCGCGTGGTCGGTGGCCACGCAGTCGATCGTGCCGTCGGCGAGCGCCTCGCGCAGCGCCCGGACGTCGGCGTCGGTGCGCAGCGGCGGGTTCACCTTGTAGATCGGGTTGTACGGGCCCGCGGGCGATGACTCGGCGCGGGCGTCGGTGAGCAGCAGGTGGTGCGGGGTGACCTCGGCCGTGACGTTCCAGCCCTTGGACTTCGCCCACCGGATGATCTCGACCGACCCGGCCGTGGACACGTGGCAGATGTGCAGGCGGGAGCCGACGTGCGCGGCCAGCAGGCAGTCGCGCGCGATGATCGCCTCCTCGGCGACCGCGGGCCAGCCGGTCAGGCCGAGGCGGCCCGACACCGCGCCCTCGTTCATCTGCGCGCCCTCGGTCAGGCGCGGCTCCTGCGCGTGCTGGGCCACCACGCCGTCGAACGCCTTGACGTACTCCAGCGCCCGGCGCATGAGCACGGCGTCCGAGACGCACACGCCGTCGTCGGAGAAGACGCGCACGCGGGCCGCGCTGTCGGCCATCGCGCCGAGCTCGGCGAGCTGCCTGCCCGCCAGGCCCGCGGTGACCGCGCCCACCGGCTGCACGTCGCAGTGCCCGGCCTCCTGGCCGAGTCGCCACACCTGCTCCACGACGCCCGCGGTATCGGCCACCGGCGAGGTGTTGGCCATCGCGTGCACGGCGGTGAACCCGCCGAGCGCCGCCGCGGCCGTCCCGGACTCCACCGTCTCGGCGTCCTCGCGGCCCGGCTCGCGCAGATGGGTGTGCAGGTCGACCAGGCCGGGGAGTGCGATCAGGCCGTCGGCGTCCACGCGGGCGGCGCCGGGGGCGTCCACCTCGCCCGGCGCGCCGACCTCGGCGACGAGGCCGTCCCTGAGCAGCACGTCACGCGGGTCGCCCCCGAGAACGCGGGCGCCCCTCAGAAGGTAGATCACTGGTTTCCCCCGATCGCGGGCTCTGAGCCGGACAGAAGCAGGTACAGCACGGCCATGCGGACGGTCACGCCGTTGGTGACCTGCTCGACGATCGTGGAGCGCTCGCCGTCGGCGACCTCGGCGGCGATCTCCATGCCGCGGTTCATCGGCCCCGGGTGCATGACGATCGCGCCGTCGGGCATGCGGCCCATCCGCTCCGGATCCAGGCCGTAGCGGCGGCTGTACTCGCGGGCGGAAGGGAAGTAGGACGCGTTCATGCGCTCGTGCTGCACGCGCAGCATCATCACCGCGTCCGACTTGGGCAGCACCGCGTCGAAGTCGTAGGAGATCTCGCACGGCCAGTCGTCCATCGCCACCGGCAGCAGCGTCGGCGGGGCGACGAGCGTGACCTCGGCGCCGAGCGTGTGCAGCAGGTGGACGTTGGATCGGGCCACCCTGCTGTGCAGGACGTCGCCGACGATGGTGACCCGGCGGCCGTCCAGCTCGCCGAGGC
Organism: Sphaerisporangium sp. NPDC051017; assembly: GCF_040683095.1. NCBI lineage: Bacteria > Bacillati > Actinomycetota > Actinomycetes > Streptosporangiales > Streptosporangiaceae > Sphaerisporangium > Sphaerisporangium sp. NPDC051017. The sequence continues at coordinate 138,359 of NZ_JBFBCI010000007.1, read as the reverse complement.
GGCGCCGCATCGTGAAGGCGTCCAGCAGCGCCTGCGTCGGGTGCTCGTGGGTGCCGTCGCCCGCGTTCACCACGCTGCCGTCCACCCAGGTGGCCAGGCGGTGCGGGGCCCCGGACGCGCCGTGGCGGATCACCACGGCGTCGGCGCCCATCGCCTGCAGGGTGAGCGCGGTGTCCTTCAGGCTCTCGCCCTTGGAGACGCTCGACCCCTTGGCCGAGAAGTTGATCACGTCCGCGGACAGGCGCTTGGCCGCGGCCTCGAAGGAGATGCGGGTGCGGGTCGAGTCCTCGAAGAAGAGGTTCACGACCGTGCGCCCGCGCAGGGTGGGCAGCTTCTTGATCGAGCGGCCGGAGACCTGGGCCAGTTGCTCGGCCGTGTCGAGGATCAGCAGGGCGTCCTCGCGCGAGAGGTCGGCCGTGGACAGCAGGTGGCGCTTCATCGCTGGCCTCCCCTCAGCAGGACGGCGTCGCGCTGGTCGGTCTCGGCGAGGCAGACCCGCACCGTCTCGGCCCGGGAGGTGGGGAGGTTCTTGCCGACGTAGTCGGCGCGGATGGGCAGTTCGCGGTGGCCGCGGTCGACCAGGACCGCCAGGCGGACCGCCGTCGGGCGGCCGAGATCGTTGAGCGCGTCCAGCGCGGCGCGGACCGTGCGCCCGGAGTAGAGGACGTCGTCCACCAGGACGACGATGCGGCCGTCCACGCCGTCCTCGGGGAGGTCGGTGCGGCCGAGGGCGCGGGCCGGCCTGAGCCGCAGGTCGTCGCGGTACATCGTGACGTCTAGGGAGCCGAAGGCGACCGGGCGGCCCTCGACCTGCTCGATGCGGTCGGCCAGCCTGCGGGCCAGGACGGTGCCGCGGGTCGGGATGCCGAGCAGGAGGAGCTTCTCGGGGCCCTTCGCGCGCTCGAGGATCTCGTGCGCGATGCGGGTGAGGGCCCGGTTGATGTCCGGGGCCTCCAGGACCGCGCGCTCGCCGTCGCGGGGGTCGCCGTTCCGCGCGTCCTGACCGTCCTGACCGGTCTGATCATTCGGGCCGGTCCGGCCGTCGTCGTGCCGCGCGTCGTCCGGGACGTCGTTCCGGCCCTGCCGGACGCCGTCGTGCGCCTGGTTTCGGGCGCCGTTCATGAAGGTCACCGCCTTTCCCGCCTCACAGGACGGGGTTTAAAGGATCTGGTGCCCTCACGTTAGCAGCCTGTCCGAGAACAGCCCGAACCGGTTCGCCCTTCCCAACCTGGGCGGATACCCTTCCGCTGACCTGGGGCGACGTCGCCGCCACGGTGTGCGGGGCCCGGCCCCGCGCACGCGGCGGGAGGCCCTGCCCGTCACGCGGGACCGCGCGGCGCGCGGGGCACGGGCGCTCCGGGAAGGGAAATGCGCCAAGATACGAGGAACGGGAGCGGCGATTGTGACCGCCTAGATCAGCACCCGACCGGACAGGATTCGGCATCTTTTTTCCAATCAGCTTGACCAATCACGTCCACACCTTTACCGTCACTGTCCGTAACCACACCTCGCGACGTACTCGGGTAAACCGCGACGCTCCGGTCACCGATGGTGCCTGCCCCGGGTCCTAGACCCGAGCGCCGCCGCATTCGTCGCTAGGCGCACAATAAGTGAGAACGTTCATAGAAAGCCGGGGGCCAACCAATGCCGTCTGACTACGCCAAGTCGCTGGGCGCGCGACTCCGCGCCATCCGCACCCAGCAGGGTCTATCACTGCACGGGGTCGAAGAGAAGTCGCGCGGCAGGTGGAAAGCCGTCGTCGTCGGCTCCTACGAGCGCGGCGACCGTGCTGTAACCGTTCAGAAGCTCGCGGAGCTGGCCGACTTCTATGGGGTTCCGGTCTCCGAGCTGCTTCCCGGGGGCTCCGCTCCCGCGCCGCTTGGCCCGACGCCGAAACTGGTGATCGACCTGGAGCGGCTCGCCCAGCTTCCCAAGGAGAAGGCCGGGGCCCTTGCCCGTTACGCGGCCACGATTCAGAGCCAGCGTGGCGACTACAACGGCAAGGTGCTGTCGATCCGCCAGGAGGACCTTCGTTCTCTCGCGGTCATCTACGACAAGTCGCCCACCGAGCTGACCGAAGAGCTCATCAACTGGGGAGTGCTCGACGCCGAGGCGCGCCGCGCCGTCGAATCGTTCTGAGCGCCGCTCCGCTCGCTCTGAGCGCCGCTCTTCTCGCCACGAGAGCCGTTCCCCAGAGGCGTCCCTCTCGTCGCGCGAGCGGTCGCGCTCATTACGGTTCCCCGCGCCGACCGGGGAGAACCGCGAGCCGTTCCTCCAGCACCTCTCCCACCGACGTGCGGACCGGGGATCCCGGGGCGATCCCCGCACCCGCCGCCACCCCGTGACGGCACTACCCCGCCAGGGGCGAGTTCACCGGGAGGGCCGACTGGCCGGGGACGCCGAGGATGTCCTCGACGAGGGCGACGAACGTGCGGGCCTCGCCGATCAGCTCGTCGGCGTCCAGCGCCGACACCACGCGCACCATGCCGGCCTCGGCCATCGCCCGCTTGCGCGCGCTCTCGGCGAAGTAGGCCGCCCACTGCGTGAGCTTCGGCTCGGCCTCGGGTAACAGCTCCCACGCGCTGCGCAACCGCCTCCTGCGCCCGTCCATGGGCCTCGGGAGCGCCGCGAGAATGGCGGCCGCCGCACGCAGCGCCGCGAGGTGCGCCGAGACGTAACGCTCGGCCGGGGTTCGTGTGGCCGCGGCGTCGGCCAGGCACGCGTGCGCGTCGGCGAGATGCGCGCGGACGGTCTGGGAGACCCGGGGACCTTCTCCGGGCTGTCGAGTCATGCCACCCTCCTTGGGTCGTGGCCCCGGCGGTGACCGCCGGTGATAACACCGTCGCAGACGCCACCGACAATTCCGATGGCCTGCGGCCCCATGATCACTCCGGCGGGCTCGTCTCCCTCGCTCTCTCGGCCCCGCCGGCGGCCTGACGCCGGGGCGGCCACGGAGATCGCGCCCCGCCTCGGCCGCCTGTCGCTCCAGAGGTATTCGGTTGTTCTCGGTCAGCGGGTCTCGGGTTCGTCGTCGGGATGTCGCGCGGGGTTCGGAGGACGGGTCCCGGCGTGCCGGCCACCCGCGGCCGGACGAGGAGCTTCCCCTCTCCCCGCCCGGCCAGTGCTTCGCGCGGCGGGCGCGCACGACGCTCACCCGCCGGGTAGTGGGGGCAGGCCGCGAGTCCTGCCCCCACCATGTCGAACATAAATTCGATGACCTGCGATGTCAAGCATCACACGAACAAAGGTTCGATCATACGAACGGGTCACGGGACACGAAAGGGCCGCGAGCGTCGGCTCGCGGCCCTTCGGTCGTGCGGTCGTGCGGTGGGTCAGCGCGGGAACTTGCCCCGGACGTGCACCGGGACGCCGGTGCCGAGCAGGGACGGCAGGGCCTCGGCGACGTGCATCGGAAGCCGGACGCACCCGTGCGAGGCGGGCGCGAGCGGGACCGACAGCGCGCCGTGCAGGGCGATCCCCCCGTTGAAGAAGATCGGGTTGTAGAGCTGCCCGAGGTAGGACCTGTGCCAGCCCGACCGCCGCCAGGTGGTCTTGAAGTCGCCGGTCGGCGTGCGCGCGTCACCGCAGAACCGCTGGACCTTGCCCTGCCAGGTGGCCGTCTCGCAGTAGGGGATGCCGCTGCCCGAGGAGATGTGGGTGATCAGCTTCACCTGCCCCGCCCGGTACAGCACGGCGATCTGCTTGGTCAGGTTGACCTCGACCCGGTCGGGCTTGCCGTTCGGGACCAGGACCTGCGGCGCCTTCGGGTTCTCCAGCGCCCGCCACGTGCGCGCGCTGACGGTGCTCGTCGGGGAGAGCCCCTGGATCTTCTGGAACGCCCACACGGCGGACTGTGTGGTCCCGCCGTAGCGCGAGTCGATCTTGCCCGGCGCGTAGCCGAGTTCGAGCAGCCTGGTCTGAAGCTGCTTCACCGCGGCGCCCTTGGCGCCGATCTTCAGGCTGACGTGCGGTGCCGCGAAGGGCGTGACCGCCGTCCGCGCGCTGACCGGCGTCGTGTGGATCGCGACCGCCGCGCTCGTGGCCCCGGCTCCCCCAGCCTGGCCGCTCCGGTGGATTCCCGCCGCGTGGCCCGAGACGAGCCCCGAGACGAGCACGGCTCCCGCGGTCATCACCGCCGCGGCGGCGAGCCGCCTTCCAACCCCCATGTCAGAACTTCCTCTCGACAACATCATGTTCGGACCAACGGACACTAGCGCAACGATCATCTCCGGCCGCCTGGCGTCACGGAGATGTAATCAATGGCTGATGCCGGTCAATCTGTTTAGAGTGTCCGGGTGCCAGAAAAGTTGCGTCCGACCGTGCTGAAGGTGACCGCGGCCCTGCGCGCGTCCGGGGCCACCGGCGAGGTGGTCGTGTTCGATGACGCCATCCCGACGGCCGCGGCGGCGGCCGCCCGGCTCGGCTGCGAGGTCGGGGCGATCGCCAACAGCCTGATCTTCGACGCGGACGGCGAGCCGCTGCTGGTGCTCACCAGCGGCGCCCACCGCGTCGACACGGCCCTGGTCGCCGGCCTGGTGGGGGTGTCGAAGGTGAAGAGGGCCGCCCCCGATTTCGTGAAGGCCGCGACGGGGCAGACGATCGGCGGTGTGGCCCCGGTCGGGCATCCGGCGCCGATCCGCACGCTGGTCGACACCTGGCTGGGCAAGCACGAGGTGGTGTGGGCCGCCGCGGGCCATCCGCACACGGTCTTCCCGACGACGTTCGACGAGCTCGTGCGCATCACGGGCGGGACGCCCGCCGACGTCGAATAGCGGGCGGCGAGGGCGAACGCCGGATCGCATGGCGCGGGGCCGTCCGAATCTTCACCGGCGAGACACCCGAAACGCCGGGTTAACGCCCCGAAGCACACTATGGTCGGGTTTGGTCGTGCCTCTTCGTGGTCCTGCTAGTGTGCGACGAGTGATCGAACTGCGACGCGCCGGTGCCAAGGAGTTCACCGCTGAGCTCGATTCGGTGATCGCCACGTACACCGCGGCGATGCGCCCGCCGCCCGAGCAGCTCTCGGGGCGGCAGAGCATCATGCGCAACCACGCGACGTTCCCGGACTTCGCCTGCCTGTTCGCCCAGACGCCGGGCGGTCAGGTCGTCGGGTTCGGATACGGGTTCCACGGCGCCCCGGGGCAGTGGTGGCACGACGTCGCGCGCCGGGGCCTGGCCGAGCGCGCGGGCGTGGGCGCCGCGGCGGCGTGGTTCGAGAACGCGCTGGAGATCGCCGAGATCCACGTCCACCCCGATTACCAGGGCAAGGGCATCGGGCGCAGGCTCGTACTGGGCCTGTGCGAGGGCCGCGCCGAGCGCACCGCCGTGCTGTCCACCCACGACCAGCCGACGGCGGCGCGGCATCTGTACCGCCGGCTGGGCTTCATCGACCTGATGGGGATGTTCGTCTTCCCCGGAGGCTACGAGCACTACGCGATCGTGGGCAGCACCCTACCGTTGCGCGCGCCGGACTGACTCGAACCTATTGCCGCGCCTTCGGCACGGCGGGTTCGGGGCGCACTTCAGGCGCCCCGAACGGGTCAGCCCGCGGTCGCGGGGACGGCGGAGGGCACCAGCGCCTGGTACACCTCGCGGGTGGCGCTGGACTTGTTGAAGGTGATGAAGTGGATGCCCGGGGCGCCCTCGTCGAGCAAGGTCTGGCACAGCTCGGCGGCGTGCTCGATGCCGAGACGGCGGACGGCCTCGGGGTCGTCGGCGACGGCCTCGAAGCGCTCGGCCACCTCGGGCGGGAACGGCGCGCCCGACAGCTTCTCGGACCGCGCCATGGTGCTCATCTGCGTGACCGGCATGATGCCCGGGATGATCGGCGTGTCGCAGCCGCGGGCGACGACGCGGTCGCGCAGCCGCAGGTAGTCGTCGGCGCGGAAGAACATCTGGGTGATCGCGTAGTCGGCCCCGGCCCGGCACTTCTGCACGAAGTACTCGGTGTCGGACTCGACGGACGGCGACCTCGGGTGACGGTAGGGGAAGGCCGCGACGCCGACGCAGAACTCGCCCGCCTGGCGGATCAGCCGCACGAGGTCCTCGGCGTACTCGACGCCCTCGGGATGCTTGATCCACTCGGCCAGCGGGTCGCTGCCGGGCGGGTCGCCGCGGACGGCGAGGATGTTGCGCACGCCCGCGTCGGCGAACCTGCCGACGAGGTGGCGCAGCTCGCGCAGGGAGTGGTTGACGGCGGTGAAGTGGGCGACCGGCGTGAGAGTGGTCTCGTGGGCGAGCCGCTCGACGATCTCGATCGTGCGGTCGCGGTTGGACCCGCCGGCGCCGTAGGTCACGGACACGAAGGTCGGGCGCAGCGCCTCCAGCTCGCGGATCGCGCGCCACAGCTGACGCTCCCCCTCGTCGGTCTTCGGGGGGAAGAACTCGAACGAGAACGACCGGCCGCCGGAGGCGAGCAGTTCCCTGACGGTGGGAACGCGGTCGGGGCGCATGGAGGATCGACCCAAAGACATGGCCCCAAGGCTACAGGTCGGATGCGAGCCGCACCCCTCGTGAACGTGCGGTTCTGACCGGGCTCCGGTATGTGAGGGGTTGATCGCGGCGCGTTCGCCCCTCTCGTCCTCTCTCGGGACCTCGGATCCGGGGCGGCGGCCGGGCGTCACGGCGCGCGGTCAAGGGAGGGACAGGGATCAGAACGTCATAAAGCTCCCACTAATCTCAGAGCATGACCGCTTTGTTCCAGTGGGACCACCTTCGCTCCGAAATCGACCGCCGCCTCCGGATGTTCGTGGACCGGCAGCGCCCCCTGGTCGGCGCGCCGGAGCTGGCCCCTCTGCTCGCGGCGGCGGAGGACTTCCTCGTGGGCGGCAAGCGGCTGCGTCCCGCGTTCTGCTACTGGGGCTGGCGTGGCGCGGGGGGCGAGGAGGACCCGGCGATCTTCACCGCCGCCGCCTCACTGGAGCTTCTGCAGGCCAGCGCCCTGGTCCACGACGACGTGATGGACGCGAGCGACCTGCGCAGGGGTCAGCCGTCCGCGCACAGGCGGTTCCAGGCGCTGCACGAGCGGTCGGGCTGGCGGGGCTCGTCGGCGCAGTTCGGCGAGGGGGCGGCCGTCCTGCTGGGCAGTCTGCTGCTCGTCTGGTCGAGCGAGATGTGGCGGACGAGCGGCCTGCCGGCCGAGGCGCTGGCCGCGGCCGAGCCGGTTCACGACATCATGCGCACCGAGCTGATGTGCGGTCAGTACCTCGATCTCCTGGAGCAGGCGCACTTCGAGAACACCTTCGACAGCGCCCTGCGGGTCGCCCTGCACAAGAGCGGCAAGTACTCCGTCGAGCAGCCCCTGCGCCTCGGCCTGGTGCTGGCCGCACGCGGCCAGGAGCCGTGGATCGACCGGCTGTGCGTGGAGTACGGGCAGAAGGTCGGCATCGCCTTCCAGCTGCGCGACGACGTGCTCGGCGTGTTCGGCGACCCGGCCCAGACCGGCAAGCCCGCGGGCGACGACCTGCGCGAGGGCAAGCGGACCATGCTGATCGCGCGCACGCTGTCGGCGGCCTCCGAGCGCCAGGCCGGCGACGTACGGCGCCTGCTCGGCGACCCGGCCCTGGACGCGGACGGCGTCGAGCGGCTGCGCCGGATCATCGAGGACACCGGGGCCCTGGCCGCGAGCGAGGAGATGATCAAGCGCTACCACGACGACGCGCTGAGCGGCCTGGAGCGCGCGCCGATCACCGCCGAGGCCCGCGCGGCCCTGGAGGAGCTCGCGGCCGCCGCGACCTCCCGCCAGAGCTGAGCCGCGCCGTCAGGCGGCGCGCAGGCGCCGGGCGAACTCCGCCGCCGCCGCGCCCGGGTCCTCCGCCTCGGTGATGGCCCGCACGACCACGACCCGCGTGGCGCCGTACCCCATGACCTCGTCCAGCGTGCCGAGGTCGACGCCGCCGATGCCGAACCAGGGACGATCGGTCCCCAGCGAGGCCGCGTGCTTCAGCAGCTCGGGCCCGGGCGCGGAACGCCCGGGCTTGGTCGGCGTCGGCCAGATCGGCCCGCAGCAGAAGTAGTCCACGCCGTCCGCGGCGGCCGCCGCGGACGCCTCCGCGTCGCTGTGCGTCGACCGCCCGATCAGGATGTCCGGCCCCAGCATCGCCCGCGCCACCGCCACAGGAAGATCGTCCTGCCCGAGGTGGAGCACGTCGGGACGGGCGGCGAAGGCGATGTCGGCCCGGTCGTTGACCGCGAGCAGGGCTCCGTGCCTGTCGCAGGCCTCGCGGAACACTTCGAGCAGCTCCAGCTCCTGCCGGGCCTCCAGGCCCTTCTCGCGGAGCTGGACGATGTCGACGCCGCCCGCGAGGACGGCGTCCAGGAACTCTTCCAGGTCGCCCTGACGGCGGCGGCCGTCGGTACAGAGGTAGAGCCTCGCGTCAGAAACCGAGCGCCTGGGCACGCCTCTTCACCTCGGTGTGCCGGCCGGCGACGATCGCGTCGACCGGGGCCCCCGGCAGGGAGTCGTCAGGGGTGAAGAGCCACCGCAGGGCCTCGACGTCGTCGTACCCCGCGTCCGCCAGGACGGTCAGAGTTCCGGGCAGGCCCTTGAGCACGTCGTCCCCGGCGATGAAGACCGCCGGCACCTCCGGTTCTGGGCCGCCCCTGCGGACGCCGATGAGCTTCTTGTCCTTGAGGAGCTGCTTGGCCCGCCCGGCACTGAGCCCGAGCCGGCCGCCTACGTCCGACAGGGGGAGCCATTCCCCCACGAGCTGGTCGGTTTCCCGATCGATCTGCGCAACAGAAAGCGTCACGAGTCCACAACTACCACGTCGTAGGAGGTCTCAAACACCCCCACAGGGGTCACAAGCAGTCACGCAAGGGTATCAATGGGTCCTTGGCGCGATCTTCGTCCAGCCTTTGCCCGCCCTCGACGATCCGGCGCCCCTGGACGAGGTCGCGTGGGCGGTCCACCGTGAAGATCGCCGCGAGACGGTCGTTTTCGGTCAGCCAGATCGCGGCCCACTTGGGGTCGGACGCCGGATCGCCGCGCAGCACGAGGCGGGCACCGGTGTGGTGGCCGGCGTACTGGAGCATGCGGCCGAACTGCTCCGACCAGAAGTACGGGACGGGGTCGTACACGGCGGTCTGGCCGAGCAGGGTGGCCACGGCGGTCTCGGGGGCGTGCAGCGCGGTGTCCCAGTGCTCGATGCGCAGGCGGCGGCCGAAGCGGCGCGACCACCAGTTGGCGCAGTCGCCGACCGCGACGACGCGGTCCATGGACGTGCGCAGGTGCTCGTCGACCAGGACGCCGTTGTCCAGCGCGATGCCCGACCCGGCGAGCCATCCGACGGCCGGGCGCACGCCGATGCCCGTCACGACGACGTCCGCGGGGATCCAGGAGCCGTCCATCATCGCGAGCCCGCCCGGGTCGACCGAGCCGACCATGGTGCCGAGCCGCAGCTCGATGCCGGCCTCGGCGTACCAGGGGGCCGTGTGGGCGCCGATCTCGGGGCCGAGGGCGGCGGCCAGGGGCGAGGCGGCGGCCTCGACGACGGTCACCTCGCATCCCGCGCGGCGCGCCGCCGTGGCGATCTCCGCGCCGATCCAGCCCGCGCCGACGATGGCCACCCGCGTGCCGGGGGTCAGGCGCGCCCGCAGGGCCAGGGCGTCGTCGATGGTGCGCAACGTGTACTGGGGCCCCTCGCCGCGCAGCCTGATCGGGGTCGCGCCGGTGGCGATCACCAGCCCGTCGTACTCCAGCTCGCCCTCGGTCGTCTCCACGACACCCTCGCGCAGGCCCTTGGCGGCGACCTCGGTGCGCAGGTCGATGTCCAGGGCCCCGAGATCGGAGTCCACGACGGTCGAGTCCAGGTCGCCGGCCATGACGGCCTTGGACAGGGGTGGCCGATCGTAGGGGCGATGCCTCTCGTCGCCCACCAGAGTGACGCGCCCGTGGTACCCGCGCGCCCGCAGCGCTTCGACACTCCGTACGCCGGCCAGCCCGGCGCCCACCACCACGACATGATTCACAACTTGACAGTAAGCGGCGAGCCGGGTAACCCGCCAACGGCGATTTGGTAACGAATTGGCTCACTACTACACACGCGGGGTGATGAGAACGCTCAAGCGGGTGCGCGACGGCGTACCAAGGCAGGAATAGGCACAGGGACAGGAATAAGCTTGTCCCGTCAGACGCGCGGGAGTCCGGCGAGACCGGGCTGAGAGGAGGGCTGGCGGCCCTCGACCGCAAAGACCTGATCCGGATCATGCCGGCGAAGGGAGCGAGACCTCATGGTCGACACGGGCGCCGATAGCGGCTCAGCCGGTGCCGCGGACGTCGTGGTCGTGGGCGGCGGCATCGCCGGCCTGTCGGTGGCCTGGCGCGCCGCGGCGGCCGGGCACAAGGTGGTCGTCGCCGACCCCTCCCCCGGCTCGGGGGCCACCCACGCCGCCGCGGGCATGCTCGCCCCGGTGAGCGAGGTCACCTACACCGAGGAGCCGCTGCTGCGCCTCGGCCTGGCCTCGCTGGAGCTGTGGCCCGCGTTCGCGGCCGAACTGTCGGAGGAGTCCGGCCTGGACGTCGACCACCGCGCCGACGGCACGCTGGACGTCGCCTTCGGCGCGGACGACCTGGCCGCCCTGGACGAGCTGGCCGAGTTCATGGGCAAGCTGGACCTGCCCGTCGAACGCCTGACCGGGCGCGAGTGCCGGCGCGCCGAGCCGATGCTGGCGCCCTCGGTCCGCGGCGGGCTGCTGGCCCCGGGCGACGCGTGGGTGGACCCGCGCCGGGTCACCGCCGCCCTGCTGGCCGCGCTGCCGCGCCGGGGGGCGTCCGTGGTGCGCGAGCGCGCGGCCGGCCTCATGGTCGAGCGCGGCGCCGCGCGCGGGGTGCTCCTGGGGGACGGGCGCGCGCTCGCCGCCGAGCGGGTCGTGCTGGCCGCCGGGGCGTGGTCGGGGGCCCTTCCGGGCCTGCCGCCGGAGGTCGCGCCGCCCGTGCGCCCGGTCAAAGGGCAGATCATGCGGCTGCGCGGCGCGCCGGGGTTCCTCGGCCGCTGCGTGCGCGGGGTGGTCCGCGGCTCCAGCGCGTACCTGGTGCCCCGCGGCGACGGCGAGATCGTCCTCGGCGCCACGCAGGAGGAGATGGGGTTCGACACCCGCGTGACCGCCGGCGGGCTGTGGGAGCTGCTACGCGACGCCCGCGAGCTGGTCCCGGGCGTGACCGAGCTGGAGGTGTCCGGCGTCAGCGCGGGCCTTCGCCCCGGAACGCCCGACAACCTGCCCGTGCTCGGGGCGACGGCGATGGAGGGCCTCCTGCTCGCCTCCGGCCACCACCGCGGCGGCGTCCTGCTCGCCCCCCTGACCGCGGGCCTCCTCGCCGCCGAGCTGGACGGGACGCTCGCCGGGTCCGCGTACGAGGACGCGGCGGCGGTCTGCTCGCCGCGCCGCTTCCACCGGGCGGCGCACGGATCGGGGAACGGCACCACCGGCCACCATCGATGACCAAGGAGGGTCGGGGCGCCCCCGGTCCGCGCCAGGGATCCGCCCCGCAACCGCGATGAACGTGACGATCAACGGAAACCCCTGCCGGCTGCCCGAAGGCGCCACCGTCGCCCACGCCGTCGAGGTGCTCACCTCGGCCGTGGCGGGCGTGGCGGTGGCCCTCAACGACGAGGTGGTCCGCCGCGGCGCGTGGGACTCCACGCCGCTGGGCGAGAACGACCGCGTCGAGGTGCTGACGGCGGTGCAGGGTGGATGACCCCCGTACGACCCAGGTGAGGACTCAGATGAGACCGGCGGGACCGGCGAGACAACGGAGGTGGCACGGATGACGAGCGTGACCGAGCCGAGGACGGCGGACGAGAAGCGCGACGCGGGCCCGGCGGACGACGCGCTGGCGCTCGGCGGCGAGACGTTCGCCTCGCGCCTCATCATGGGCACCGGCGGCGCGCCGTCGCTGGAGGTCCTGGACGAGGCGCTGGCCGCGTCCGGCACCGAGATCACCACGGTGGCCATGCGCCGGCTGGACCCCTCGGCCCGCGGGTCGGTGCTGGACGTGCTGCGCGCACGGGGCGTCAAGGTGCTCCCCAACACCGCGGGCTGCTACACGGCCGGAGAGGCGGTGCTCACGGCGCGCCTGGCCCGGGAGGCGCTCGGCACCCCCTGGGTGAAGCTGGAGGTGATCAGCGACGAGCGCACCCTGCTGCCCGACCCGATCGAGACCTTCGACGCCGCCGAGCGGCTGGTCGCCGACGGGTTCGTCGTCCTGCCCTACATCGGGGACGACCCGGCGCTGGCGCGGCGCCTGGAGCAGGCCGGATGCGCCGCCGTCATGCCCCTCGGCTCCCCCATCGGCTCGGGCCTCGGCATCCGCAATCCCCACAACATCGAGCTGATCGTGGAGGCGGCGGGCGTCCCGGTGATCCTCGACGCTGGCATCGGCACGGCGAGCGACGCGGCGCTGGCGATGGAGCTAGGATGCGACGCGGTCCTGCTCGCCAGCGCGGTCACCCGCGCCCGCAGGCCCGGCCTGATGGCCGCGGCGATGAAGCATGCCGTGACGGCGGGCCGTATGGCGCGCCTCGCGGGCCGGATCCCCCGGCGGAGGTACGCTGAGGCCTCCTCACCGGCGATCGCGGCCGGTGCGCACGAGTAGTGGCCCCTTCCAGACGGGAAAACATGTCGGCATCGGTTTGGGATGTGCTTGCCCTCGTCCTGGCAAACCGCCCGTAAACTCACTCCCGTGGACACGACGGTTGCGGACCCCCTCGTAGGGCGAGTGCTGGACGGGCGCTATCGCGTCGAGTCACGTATCGCCCGCGGTGGCATGGCCGCTGTCTACCTGGCCAGGGACGTGCGGCTCGACCGCACGGTCGCCCTGAAGGTCATGCACCGCTCCCTCGCCGAGGACCCCGACTTCGTGCGGCGGTTCATCGGCGAGGCGAAGTCCGTCGCCAGCCTCTCCCACCCCAACGTCGTCCACGTCTTCGACCAGGGCACCGACGGCGACCACGTCTACCTGTCGATGGAGTACGTCCCGGGGCGCACCCTGCGCGACGTCCTGCGGCAGCGTGGCCGCCTGCCCGCGCGCGAGGCCCTGGAGATCATGATCCCGGTGCTGGCCGCGCTCGGCGCGGCCCACCAGGCGGGCATGGTCCACCGCGACGTCAAGCCCGAGAACGTCCTGCTGAGCGACGACGGCCGCGTGAAGGTCGTCGACTTCGGGCTCGCCCGAGCCATCGACTCGGGCAACCAGACCCGCACCGGCGTCATGATCGGCACGATCGCCTACATGTCGCCCGAGCAGGTCACGGCGGGGGTCACGGACGCGCGCAGCGACGTGTACGCCGCCGGGGTGATGCTGTTCGAGCTGCTGACCGGGCGGCAGCCCTACCAGGGCGAGACCCCGATGTCGGTGGCCTACCGGCACGTCCACGACCGCGTGCCCGCGCCGTCCTCGCTGGCGCCCGAGAGCCCGGCCGTGCTGGACCGGCTCGTGCTGTCCGCCACCGACCGCGACCCGAACCACCGCCCGACCGACGCCACGGCGCTGCTCGTCGCGGCCGTCGAGGCCCACCGCGCGCTGCCGCGCGACCCCGCCCCGGCCCCTCCCCATCCCGTCCCGGCCCCGGCCCCGGCGCCCGCCAACCCCACGCTCGTCCAGTCGCGCACCGAGATGCTCACCACGCCGGGGATCGCGCCCCCGCCGCCCGGCCACCGCGAGCGGCGGCGCGTCCGGCCGGTCTGGTTCATCGTCGCCCTGGCCGTGGTCATGACCGGCGCGATCGGCGCCACGGGCTGGTGGTTCTCCGAAGGCCGGTACACCAAGGTCCCCGACCTGCTCGGCATCAACGTGACGGTCGCCAAGGCCGAGGCCGAGAAGCAGGGCTTCAGCGTCAAGATCGGCGAGCCCGAGAACGACACCAAGCTCGGCGAGAACAAGGTGCTGCGCACCGACCCGGAGTCCGGCCGCGAGGTGATCCAGGGCGCGCTCATCACGCTGATCCCGTCCGCCGGCCCGCGCAAGATCGCGGTGCCCAACGTGGTGAACCTCTCCGAGGCCGACGCCCGCAGCAAGATCTCCGAGGCCGGGCTCACCGCAGGGGCCGTCAGCCGCGTGCCGAGCGACACCGTGCAGCGCGGCCTGGTCCTGCGCACGAGCCCGCAGGTCGGCACGCGGGTGAAGGAGGGCGGCACGGTCCAGATCGTCCTCAGCGCCGGTCAGCTCATGCCCGACGTGAGCGAGATGCAGTGCGACCAGGCCGACGCGTTCCTGCGCGGGAAGGGCTTCATCCCGACGGTCGTCCAGCAGACCGACGACGCCCAGCCCGGCACCATCATCGCCCAGTCCCCCGCCGCGCGCGCCGAGGTCACCGCCGGTCAGGGCGTGCAGCTCACCTGCTCCAAGGGCCCCGACACCGGCTTCCACTGGCCCTGGGAGAACCCGGAGGACCAGAACGCGCAGCCCGGCCAGGCCCTGGTCCCGATCCCGGACGTCCGCTTCAAGAAGGTCGGCGAGGCGGCGGAGGAACTGCGCACGGCCGGTTTCAAGGTCCGCGTCCGCAAGATCGCGGGCTCCGGGGCCGTGGTCGCCGAGAACCCCCTCGGGCAGGCCCCGGCGGGCACCCGCATAACGATCTGGCACTGAGCGTCTCCGCTCGGGAGACCCGGGCCGGGGTCAGGTCGCCGGGACGCCGTGGAGGCGCAGGCGGGCCATGCCGCCGTCGGGGTAGATGTCGAGGCGGACGTGCGAGGCCACGCGGCCGGCTTCGAGGCGGAAGCGGTGGCGGGTGTCGGGCTGGAGGCGGGTGCGGGGCAGGAGCTCGAACCAGTCCGCGTCGTCGTGGGGCCCGCCGCCCGTCAGGTCGGCTCCCCGCAGCGAGGCCGCGCCGGGGGCGTTGTAGACGAGATTGGCGGTGTCCAGCTCGGCGAGCTGGATGACGCCCGGGACGGCCAGGCGCACGGTCAGCCAGTCGTTGCCGCCGTCGCGGCGACGGGCGGTCTCCCAGCCCTCGCCCTGGTGCCGGGCGAGCCCGGGGGCGATGACGTTGGCCGGCGAGGAGTAGAAGTCGTCCGAGCAGCCGGTGATCACGGCGCCGTTCTCCAGTGCGGCCAGGTCGATCGTCATCCCCGCGAACATCGCCAGGTCGGGCACGACCTCGCCGTGGACGCGCAGGCGCGAGACGCCGCCGTCGGGGAAGATGTTCAGCCGCACGTGCGTGAAGACGTGGTCGCAGGCGACGGGGAACTCGTGCAGCGCGTCGCCGGTCAGGGGGCTCCTCGGCACGATCTCGGTCCACTCGGCGTCGCGCACCTCCTGGACGGACGGGTGCCCGCCGGCCGCGCACGCCTCCACCGAGGCGTAGGGCGGGTGGTTGCCGGTGAACCACGCCGTGTCGACCACCACGCGGCGGACCTTGCCGGGCATGCCGAGGCGGACGATCGCCCAGTCGTGGCCCTCGTCCCGCCGCCGCCGGGTCTCCCAGCCGTCGTAGACCTGGCCGCGCGGGCCGAAGGTCTCGGGCTGGAACACCGGGCGGCCAGGGCGGATCAGCGCCTGCCGCTCGGCGAACGACTCGTCGCTGGCCGCCACCACCGACCCGCCGTACGTGCGCAGCGCCAGGTCGGGCATGCGCGCGAGCGCCGCCAGGCGCGGGGGCCGGGACGCGGAGGCCGGGCCCGGGTGCGACGGGGGCGGCGGGGTGGGTGTGGTCATATGAGCTCTCCGAACGGCGGGGTGGCGTCGGTCACGGGGCGACCGCGCAGCCAGGTGGCGCGGACCACGCCGGTCAGGGTGCGTCCGTGGTAGGGGGTCACCGGGTTGCGGTGGCGCAGGCGCCCGGCCTCGACGGTGAAGGTCGCGGTGTCGTCGAAGGCGCACAGGTCGGCGTCGTTGCCGGCCGCGATGGCGCCCTTGGCGGCGAGGCCGGCCAGGCGGGCGGGGCCGGAGGCCATCCAGCGGGTGACGTCCGCGAGGGTGTGCCCGCGCTCGCGGGCCTCGGTCCAGATCGCGGGCAGGCCGACCTGCAGGGACGAGATGCCGCCCCAGGCCGCGGCGAAGTCGGGGACCTTCAGGTCCGGGGTGGACGGCGAGTGGTCGGACACCACGCAGCTCAGGACCCCGGCGGCGAGGCCCTCCCAGAGGCGCTCGCGGTTGCCGGCGTCCCGGATCGGCGGGCAGCACTTGAACTCCGGGCCGCGCACCTGCTCGGCGGTGAGCGTGAGGTAGTGGGGGCAGGTCTCGGCGGTGATACGGACGCCGTCGCGCCGCGCCGCTTCCAGGGGTTCGAGGCAGTCGGCCGAGGAGACGTGCAGGATGTGGACGCGGGCGCCGGTCTCGCGGGCGCCGGCGATGACCCGTTCGACGGCCCGGCGTTCCGCCTCGCCGGGGCGCGAGGCGAGGAATTCCGGATATGTCGGGCCGACGGGGTCGGTGAGCAGCACGGGATCCTCGGCGTGCACGATGAGCAGCCCGTCGAACGACGCGATCTCGCGCATGGCCTCGGCGAGCCCGGCGGCGTCCAGCGGCGGGAACTCCTCCACCCCGGAGGGCGACAGGAAGCACTTGAACCCGTACACCCCGGCCTCGTGCAGCGGCAGTAACTCATGAACGCTCCCGGGGACGGCCCCGCCCCAGAAGCCCACGTCCACGGCGCACCGCCCCCGGGCCGCCGCCCGCTTGACGGCGAGCGCCTCGGGGTCGACCGTCGGGGGCAGCGAGTTGAGCGGCATGTCGACGATCGTCGTCACCCCGCCCGCCGCGGCGGCCCTGGTGGCGGTGGCGAACCCCTCCCACTCGGTGCGGCCGGGCTCGTTGACGTGCACATGGGTGTCCACCAGGCCGGGCAGCAGGCACACGTCCCCGAGATCGGCATGGCCGGTGTGCTCGCCGGCGGCGGCCGGGTCGTCGTACGCGAGCACCGCGGCGATCCGGCCCGCGCGGACGGCCACCGCCGCGGGCCGCTCCCCGCCGGGGAACACCACCCGCCGTGAGCGCACGATCAGGTCGAACGGCTCGTCCTCGGGCGTCCCGTCTCCGCTCCAGCCGGACATGGTCATCGCGCGCTCCCGCCTGTGATCATGTACAGGGGTCCCCCAGGGGGCCGGGGGACGGCTCGGGGAGCCAGTCGGCGGCCACGGTGGCGGCGAGGCTCTGCAGAAGCGGCCCGGCCTGCGCGATGCAGCGGGAGACGTCCTGCTCGATGTCGGTCAGGGCGAAGGCGGACCGGATGCCGGCGCGGCTCAGCTCCTCGGCCGTGAGGGCGCGCCGGCCGCAGACGGCGACCACCGGCACCCCGGCCCGGGCGGCGGCCGCGGCGACGCCCATCGGGGCCTTGCCGCGCAGGGTCTGGCCGTCCAGCGAGCCCTCGCCGGTGATCACGAGCCGCGCGCCGGACAGGCGCTCGGAGAACCCGAGCAGGTCCAGCAGCAGGTCGATGCCGGGCCTGAAGCGGGCGCCGAGGAAGGCCAGGGCCGCGAAGCCCACCCCTCCCGCCGCCCCCGCGCCCGGCTCGTCGCGGACGCGCACGCCCAGCTCGGCCTCGGCGACGTCCGCCCAGCGGGCCAGGCCCTCCTCCAGCAGGGCCACGCCGGCGGGATCCGCGCCCTTCTGCGGCCCGTACACGGCCGCCGCGCCCTCCGGGCCGAGCAGGGGGTTGTCCACGTCGCCGGCGACGACGAACTCGACGCCCCCGGGGCGCTCGAAGCCCGACAGGTCCAGGGCGCGCAGCCCGGTGAGGGCGCCGCCGCCGGGGGGCAGTTCGCGGCCCCGCGCGTCCAGCGCGCGTACGCCGAGGGCGCGCATCATGCCGGAGCCGCCGTCGGTGCAGGCGCTGCCACCGATGCCGAGCACCACCCGGCGTGCGCCGTGCCGGACGGCCGCCGCGATGAGATCGCCGGTGCCGTGGCTGGTGGCAGTGAGCGGTTCGAGGCGCCCGCCGGGCAGGCGGTGCAGGCCGGAGGCCTCGGCCAGCTCGACCACCGCGACGCCCTCCCTGAAGGCGTAGGACGCGGTGACGGGCTCGCCGGTCGGCCCGGCGGCCTCGGCCTCGACACGCGCGAACCCGGAGGCGACGGCGGCCTCGACGGTGCCGTCCCCGCCGTCGGCCACGGGCACGCTCACGACCGCGACCTCCGGGCGGGCGGCGCGCAGCCCCGCGGCGACGCGCGAGGCGACCTCGACCGCGCTGAGCGAGCCCTTGAACTTGTCGGGGGCGACGAGCACGTGTCCCGTCACGAGTGGACCTGCTTGCTCACGGTGAATCCCCTTTCGGCGGCCAGCCGGGTGAGGCGGTGGTGGGCTTCGGCGCCCGCGCGGCCGGCCACATCATGGGGTACGGTGCGCAGCTCGCCGTCCTGGACGATGGTCTCACCGCCCACCAGGACCCGGGCGACCCGGGGGGAGCCTCCGAAGACCAGCGCGCACAGCGGGTCGGCGACCGCCGCCGCGAAGCCGTCCACCCGCCACAGGACGATGTCGGCCAGCTTGCCCGGCTCCAGGGAGCCGATCTCGTCCTCGCGGCCGAGGCAGCGGGCGCCGCCGAGCGTGCCGATCTCCAGGGCCTGGCGTGCGGTGAGCGCCGCCGGGCCGTACCGGGCGCGCTGGAAGAGCAGGGCCTGGCGCATCTCGCCCGCGAGCGGCGTGAGCTCGCTGGAGGCGCTGCCGTCCACGCCGAGCCCGACGGTGGCCCCGGCGCGCAGCATCTCCGACACGCGGGCGATGCCGGCCCCGAGGCGGCCGTTGGAGCTCGGGCAGTGCGCCGAGCCGGTGCCGGTGGCGGCGAAGCGGCGGATGTCGCGGTCGTGCAGGTGGACGGCGTGGGCCACCCAGACGTCGGGGCCGAGCCAGCCGAGCTTCTCCATGTAGTCGACGGGTGTGCAGCCCATCTGCGCCAGGCAGTGCTCTTCCTCCTCCGCGGTCTCGCAGAGGTGGGTGTGCAGGCGCACCCCCTTGGCGCGGGCCAGCGCGGCGGACTCGGTCATCAGGTCGGCGCTCACCGAGAACGGCGAGCAGGGCGCGACGGCGACGCGCAGCATGGAGCCGGGCGAGGGGTCGTGGTAGGCGTCCACGGCCTCGGCGGTGGCGGCGAGGATCTCGTCCAGGCTCTCGACGACCTCGTCGGGCGGCAGCCCGCCCTGGGAGACGCCCCGGTCCATGGAGCCCCGGCACGGGTGGAAGCGCAGGCCGACGTCGCGGGCGGCCTCGATCTCGGCGGCGAACAGGTCGCCGCGGCCCTTGGGGAAGATGTAGTGGTGGTCGGTGGTCGTGGTGCAGCCGGACAGGGCGAGCCAGCCGAGCCCGGCGGTGGCCGCGCCCGCGACGATCCCGGCGTCCATCGCCGCCCACACCTGGTAGAGCGCGGTCAGCCACTCGAACAGCGTGGCGTCCTGGGCCACGCCCTGGGAGGCCCACTGGTAGAGGTGGTGGTGGGTGTTGACCAGGCCGGGGGTGGCCAGGCAGCCGGAGCCGTCGATCCGCGTCGCGCCGGGGACGTCCGGGGCCGGGCCGGGGCCCAGCGAGGCGACGCGGCCGTCGCGGACGTGGATGTGGCCGTGGGCGATGTCCGGGCCGACGACGGGCGCGACGGCGACGTTCTCGATCAGGACGTCCGCCGGAGGGGTCACCTGCGGCCCGCCTTCCGCGCGGCGGCCAGGCGGACGGCGTCCAGGATCTTCTCGTACCCGGTGCAGCGGCACAGGTTCCCGGCCAGCGCCTCGCGGATCTCCGCGTCGCCGGGCTCCGGGACCCGGGCGAGCAGGTCGTGGGCCTGGACGAGCAGGCCCGGCGTGCAGAAGCCGCACTGCACCGCCCCGCACTCCAGGAACGCCTCCTGGAGCGGGTCCAGCCGGTCGCCGTCGGCGAGGCCCTCGACCGTGCGCACCTCGCGGCCCTCGGCCTGCCCGGCGGCGACCAGGCACGCGCAGACCGGCACGCCGTCGAGGTAGACCGTGCAGGAGCCGCACTCGCCCTGCTCGCAGGCGTTCTTGGAGCCCGGCAGGCCGACGCGCTCGCGCAGCACGTACAGCAGGCTCTCGCCCTCCCAGACCCCGTCGACGGCCTCGGCGCGGCCGTTGACGGTCAGGTTCACGCGCATGCCTCCACCTGCTTCCGGTAGTCGTTCCACGCCCAGGTGAGCGTGCGGCGGGCCATCACGGCGACGGCGTGACGCCGGTAGGCGGCCGTGCCGCGCACGTCGTCGATCGGCGAGGCCGCCCCGGCCGCCAGCTCGCCGAACCGCGCCCGCGCCCGGGGGTCGAGGGCCGCGCCGCCCGTCCAGTCGAGCTCGGCGGCGAGGAACTCCTCGGCGGCGTGGGCGCGGCGCGGGGTCGGGGCGGCCGAGCCGATGCCGGTGCCCGCGCGCCGCTCCTCCGGGTGCAGGGCGAGGGCGAAGGAGCACACGGCGATGACCATCGCGTTGCGGGTGCCGACCTTGGAGAAGTACTGCGGGCCGCCGGCCGGGGCCATCCAGAAGGCGCGGATCAGCTCGTCGGGGGCGAGGGCGTTGCGCTTGACGCCGAGGTAGAACTCGGCGGCGGGGATCAGCCGGGTGCCGCGCGCCGCCGACTCGGCCTCGACGACGGCGTCCCCGGCCAGCAGCGGCGGGTGGGCGTCCCCGGCAGGGGAGGCGGCGCCGAGGTTGCCGCCGACCGTGCCCCGGTTGCGGATCTGCGGCGAGCCGACCGTGCGGGAGGCCTGGGCCAGGCCCGGCAGGGCGTCCCCGAGCTCGGCGACGACCCGCGCGTACGGCACGCCCGCGCCGACGCGCAGCCGTCCGTCCGCCGCCCGTTCCCAGGTGGCGAGCTCGGGGATCGCGGTGAGGTCCAGCAGCGCCCCGGGGCGCCGCACGTCGAAGTTGATCTCCACCATGACGTCGGTGCCGCCCTGGATGGGCACCGCGTCCGGCCGGTCCGCCCTGGCGGCGAGGGCCTCGGCCCAGGTCGCGGGTCGCAGGAAGTCCATCAGCGCTCCCCCGCTAGTCCCAGGCCGGGCCGGCGTCCGGCGCGGCGTCGTCCAGCACGGTCCCCTCGATCAGCCCGTACGGGCGGTCGGCGGCGTAGTAGACCTCGTTGTCGTTGTCCAGCCCGAAAGGCGAGAGGTCGACGAGGAAGTGGTGCTTGTTGGGGAGGGAGAGCCGGATCTCGCAGACCTCCGGGCGGGTCTCCACCACCCGTGCCCCCATGGCGTACAGCGTCTGCTGGAGCGACAGGCTGTGGGTGCCGGCGAAGGCGTCGATCAGACATCGCCGCACCTCCTCGTGGGACTCCCCGAAGTCGTAGTCTCCGAGCGTATCCGGAGAAGTCCGGCCGTCCGGCGGCGCGGTGTGGCGCCAGCGGGCGGTCACGGCGGTGGCGAGGATACGGTCGGCGGCCGGGGGCAGGGTGGTGTACTCGTCGCGGGCGAAACCGTGGAACTCCGAGCCCGTCGTGTTCAGCAGCACCAGCCCCTCCAGGCCGGAGACCACCGTGGTCGTGCCGTCCCGGTCGTGGTGCACCACGCAGGTGCGGACCTCGCCGGAGGACCGCGCGAACGAGTGCGGGCCGCGCCGCTCCCAGCCGTACTCCTCGACCGACACCCGCGCGTGGTGGATCGCCGGCTGGGAGCCGACGAAGTGGCGGGCCAGCAGCGCGGCGAACTCCTCGATCTGGGTGATCCCATGCTTCTTGGCGAAGGCGTAGACGGTGTTCTTCTGGGAGTCGGTCGGCAGGACGGCGGCGTTGTCGCCGGTCAGGTGGACGTCGCGCATGTCGCCGGACAGCGAGACGCCCACGTTGCAGTCCTTCAGGCGGTGGACCTCGCCGTCACGGGTGACGCGGACGACGCGGGTCTCCGCCTTGCCGTAGCGGTTCGGTCCGAGCACGGCGGTCATCGCTAGCTCCCACGGTAGGTCGAGTAGGCGTACGGGCTGAGCAGCAACGGCACGTGGTGGTGCTCGCCGGGGTCCTCGACGGCGAAGGTGACGACCACCTCCGGGTAGAACGCCTTCACGCCCCGCGCGGCGAAGTAGGCGCCCGTGCCGAACACCAGCCGGTGCACGCCCGCGCCCGGCTCGCCGGCGGGCAGCCAATCGCGCAGCCGGCCGTCCGCGTCGGTGACGCCCTCGGCGATCAGGCGGTCTCCGCGGTGAAGGGCCACGGCGACCCCGGCCGCGGGCCGGCCGACGCTCGCGTCCAGGACGTGGGTGGACAGGCTCATCGGCCCTCCCCCTGCCCGGCGAGCAGCTTGGCGACCCGCAGCCTCGTGATCGCGGCCAGCTCCTCCCGGACGACCGCCCGCTCGGCGGTCTCGTCGTTGCCCAGCCGTCCCTCCAGGCGGTCCAGCATCTCCGCGGCCGTCAGGCCGGTGGCGCAGACGAGGTAGACGTGGCCGAACCGCTCCTCGTACCGCGCGTTGCCCGCCGCCAGCGCCGCCAGCACCTTCCGGTCGGCCCCGGCCGTGCCCGCCTGCTCCTGGCGCGACCAGGACGCCTCGCGCTCAGGCCCGCCCGCCCGCTCACCGACGCGCGGGTGGGCCTCCAGCGCCTCCCGGACGTCCGGCCAGGCCAGCGCGCGCACCGCGCCGACGGCCGCGGCGGTGAGCGCGGCCTCGTCGTCGTACGGCCGCCCGGCGGCGACCGCGCGGGCGAAGGCACGCGAGGCGCAGCAGGCGAGCAGCTCGCGCTCGGCCTCGGGCGGGGTCAGCGCGTTGAAGCCCGCGAGGCCCTCGGCGGGTGTCACGTTCGGCATGGAAGCAAGTAGACCTTCGGCGGCGGCGCGGGTCCAGCGGCAGGAGCTCCCAAGCGGGCCAACGCCTCGCCACGAGTTTTCGTGTCATGCTCCAAGTCACCGGCGAGAGGCCCGCGTACGGGCAGGTCACCACGCCGTCTCCCCTAGGCTGTGGCCATCATGACCGCACCTTTCCCACCCTCGAAACCCTCTCCCAGCCCTCTGATCGGCGGGCACGTCCTGGTCGCGGGCGGCCTCGCCACGGGCGGGCTGAAGTACGCGGCCGACATCGAGGCCGAGGTCGTCCAGGTGTTCGTGACCAACCCGCGCGGCTGGGCGCTCAACGACGGCAAGCCCTCGGAGGACACCGCGCTGCGCGAGTCGCCGCTGCCGGTGTTCGTCCACACGCCCTACCTCGTCAACGTGGGGTCGCCGAACGCCGACGTGCTGCAGAAATCGCTCCAGTCGATCCGGCACGCGCTGCGGCGCGGCGTGGAGGTCGGCGCCCTCGGCGTCGTCGTGCACACCGGGTCGTCCGTCACCCAGTCCCGCGAGGACGCGCTGCGGCAGATCCACGACCACCTGCTGCCCGTCCTGGAGGAGATCCCCGACGACGGCCCCGACCTGCTGCTTGAGCCGATGGCCGGCCAGGCCAACATGCTGTGCGCCACCGTGCAGGACCTCGGGCCCTACCTGGAGACGCTGGAGTTCCACCCGCGCGCGAACGTCTGCCTGGACACCTGCCACGCCTTCGCCGCCGGCCACGACCTGGCGGCGCCGGGCGGCGTGACGGCCATGATGGACGCGCTCCACGCGATCGCGCCGGGGCGGCTGAGGCTGCTGCACGCCAACGACTCCAAGGATCCGTGCGGCTCGGGGCGCGACCGGCACGAGAACATCGGCAAGGGGCTGATCGGTGCGGCGGCGTTCGGCGAGCTGCTGGGCCACCCGGCCGCGGCCGGGGTCCCGCTGTGCATCGAGACCCCCGGCAAGGTCGAAGGCCACAGGAACGACATCCGGCTGCTGAAGGGCCTGCGCGACGGGCTCACCTGAGCCGAACGCCCAGGGAGCCGGCGGCGCGTGCGTCCGCGCGGGGTGTGGCGGGGCGGCGGGGTGTGGCGGGGTGTTCGCCGGCGTGATCCGGCCGCCCCCCTTGGGCCGGATCACCGCGTCGTCCTGGACGCCGGATGGCGAACACCCCGCCCCGCCGAGACCGACGGGCCCTACCCCCCGGTGAGGGCCCGGCGGCCCAGGGCGGCGGCCGCCTGTTTCACGCGCAGGTGCGGAAACCAGGCGGGCGCCGTCGGGTTCGCGTGTCCGGGGTGGGTCCGGCCCCCTCGGGTCGGACATCTCCCTCGGTCACGCACTGTGGTCTTTCGCTGGGGACGACATTACGTTGGGTCATCGGCGCCGTGCGGCCACTTGGCGGCCGTCTCGCCGAGCGGTCACTGGCCCGCGCCATGCGGACCGCCAGACCACGACGAACGGTGTCCCGGCGTCGCCGAGCGGCGGTACGGGGGCTCGCGGCGCGCGCTCACGGCCGGTGCGACCCGGTTTCGGGGCCCGGCGGCGGAACCTGCCGGGGCACGCTGCCGGGCGGGGGCGCCTGCCGGGGGTCCTGCGGGCCGGGCGGCGGGGTACGGAACTGCCGGACGAGCTGCTCGCGGACGCGGCGGGTGTGCCGCCTGCTCACGGGCAGCGTCGTGGCGCCCACCCGCAGAACGATGCGTCCCTCGTCGAAGCGCATCTCGGTCACGTGCCGCGCCGACACCAGCGTGCTGCGGTGCACCCGGATGAACCCGGAGGCGGCCCAGCGCCGCTCCAGGGCCGCCAGGGACATGCGCACCAGGTGCGTCCCCTCGGCGGTGTGCAGGCGCACGTAGTCGCCGCTGGCCTCGGCGTAGGCGACGGCGTGCTGCGGGACGAAGCTGGTGCGCCCGCTGAGCTCGACCGGGATCACGTCGTCCATGGGCGCCTCGACCATCTGCGGGCCGTACACCGCCGACTCCAGGCGCCGCACGGCCTCGGCGACGCGGTCGGGGCGCAGCGGCTTGAGCAGGTAGTCGACGGCCTCCAGCTCGAAGGCCTGCACCGCGCGGTCGTCGTGCGCGGTCACGAAAACCAGCCGGGGCGGGCTCGGGAACGCGCCGACGAGCCGCGCGAGGTCGAGCCCGTCCAGGCCGGGCATGCGGATGTCGAGGAAGACGCCGTCGAGCCGCTCGCCGGCGCCGATCATCGCGACCATGTCCTGAAGCGCCGCGACCCCGTCCGGGGCCGTCAGCACCTCCTCGACACGGCTGTCCTGCCGGAGAAGGTAGGCGAGCTCCGACAGCGCGTGCACCTCGTCGTCGACCGCCAAGACACGGAGCATGGCCCTTACGCTGCCGCCCGGACGGGCTCGCGGGCAAGACCCCTCTTCACTTTGTGCGGTTGATCGACTGCGGTTAGTCATGGCTTGGGCGCATTTTCGGCACGCGCATGCGCACCGTCGTCCCCTCGCCGGGCGCGGTGTCGATCGTCAGCCCGTATTCCTGGCCGTAGATCTGGCGCAGCCGCACGTCCACGTTGGCCAGGCCGATGCCGCCGCTGTCCCCGCTCGGCGGCTCGCCGTCGAGCATCTCGCGCACCCGGTCCGGCTCCATGCCGGCGCCGTCGTCCTCGACGGTGATGTGCACCTCGCAGCCCGCGTCGCGCACGACGACGTTCACCTCGCCCGTGCCTCCCCTCCGGCGGATGCCGTGGGTGATGGCGTTCTCGACGAGGGGTTGCAGGCACAGGAACGGCACGGGCACCGGGAGCACCTCGGGGACGACGTCCACGGCGTAGCGCAGCTTCTCGCCGAACCGCGCCCGCTCCAGCAGCAGGTAGCGGTCGACGCAGGTCAGCTCGTCCGACAGCGTGGTGAAGTCGCCGGCGCGGCGCAGGGCGTGCCGGGCGAAGTCGGCGAAGTCGAGCAGCAGCTCGCGGGCGTGGTCGGGCTCGGTGCGGGTGAACGAGGCGATCGTGGCCAGGGAGTTGCAGACGAAGTGCGGGGAGATCTGCGCCCGCAGGGCCCGCGTCTCGGCGGACAGGGCCCGCCGCCGCGTGGCGTCCAGCTCGGCCAGTTCGAGCTGGCCCGACGCCCACTGCCCGACCTCGGTCGCGGCCCGGACGAGCGCGGCGTCCACGTCGGGGTCGTAGACGGCGAGCGCGCCGATGACCCGCCCGTCCACGGTCAGCGGGACCACGACGGCGCTGCGGACCGCGCAGTCCTCGGCCTCGCAGAACAGCTCGTCGCCCGCCACCAGGTAGGGCCGCCCGCCCGCCAGGACGCCGTGGACATGGCCGAGCAGGTCGCGGGTGTGCGCCTCGGTGGGGGGCTCGCGGGCGCCGTCCCAGGCCAGCACCTGGTCCAGGGACGTCACCGCGAGCGCGGAGGACCCGACCAGGGAGCGCAGGTGGCGTACGGCCCTGCGGGCGGAGTCACGCGCCAGCCCGGCGCGCAGGTAGGGGGCCGTCATGGCGGCGAGGTGCAGGGTGGCGAAGGTCGCGTCCTCCCGGGGGGCGCCTCCGCGGGCGGCGGCGCCGCGGCGGCCCAGGCCGTAGGCCACGAGCCCGCTCAGGACGTATAACAGTACCCAGCCGGTATCGAGCATGCGGGCAACCGTAATCGGTCACGTAACGTGATCGTGCCCGAACTACGAAGGACCGTCCCCGGCATCCTCCTGGTAGGAGTACCGCTGCTCGCGCCAGGGATCGCCCACATTGTGGTACCCGCGTTCCTCCCAGAACCCGCGCCGGTCCTCGACAAGATATTCGACCGCGCGCACCCATTTCACGCTCTTCCATGCGTACAGGTGTGGCACGACGATGCGGACCGGGTGGCCGCGCTCGGGAGTGAGCGGCTTGTCGTCCAGTTCCATGGCGAAGAGCGTGGAATCGCAGGCGAAGTCCGACATGCGGAGGTTCGCGCTGTAGCCGTACTCGCCCCAGACCATGACGTGCCTGACGCCCGCGGCGGGCGGGACCGCGCTCATCAGAGTGCCGGCCGAGACGCCGCGCCACTCGTTCCCCATGAGCGAGAACTTCGTGACGCAGTGGAAATCGGCCAGAACCGTCACCCGCGACAGCGCCGAGAACTCCGGCCAGCTGAAGCGGGCCTCGTCCCCGGAGGCGGTCGCCCCGAAGACCATGAAGCTCCACCGCTCGGGCCGGAACTGCGGGACCCGGCCGTAGTGGATCACCGGGCGGCCACGTGGGACGTACTGCCCCGGGGGCAGTCGGGACTCCTCGCTAGGATCCGGCACGCAGCAATCCTGCCATCGCGCCGGTAACCGCGCGTCATCGGCACCCCTTCAGCCATGAACGAGGACGTCACGCGTGCCTTCGCGTCAGGTGGACACCATCTCGCGGCAACCGTCCCCTTCAGCCGGCTTCTGATAGAGGTGAACCCGGAACCGGGTGTCCACGCCCCGGGCATGCCGGAGGGGCGGGGAGGGGCCGGGGCGGTCTTGGGCATGCGCTAGACTCCTCGGCATGCACGCAGCGCAGTGGTTTTGGTATGGCGACGGACCCGTGGAGGTGGCCGTTCGCCGTCAGACGCCGCGCTGACAGGTAGACGTCGGTCGAAGGCCCCGGGTCCGCAGGGATCCGGGGCCTTCGCCGTTCCCGGGCCCGCGCGGGCACCGGCCGCCGAGATCACAACGGACCAGCACGACAAGCGGGTACAACGCCAGAAGGGGCACCCACCATGGTCATCGTCATGAATCCGGACGCCACCCGCGACGACGCGGACGCCATCGTCGCGCTGATCGCCGCGGCGGGCGGCGAGGCGTTCGTCAGCCGCGGTGTCAGCCGCACGATCATCGGACTCGTCGGGGACGTCACCCACTTCGAGACGCTGAACCTCAAGAGCATGCCCGGCGTGGCGGACGTCGTGCGCATCTCGACGCCGTACAAGCTCGTCAGCCGGGAGAACCACCCCGAACGATCTACCGTGCGGGTGGCCGGAGTGCCGATCGGACCCGACACGGTCACCCTGATCGCCGGGCCCTGCGCGGTGGAGACGCCCGAGCAGACCCTCGAGGCCGCGCTCATGGCACGGGCGGCGGGGGCGACGCTGCTGCGCGGCGGCGCGTACAAGCCGCGCACCTCGCCGTACGCCTTCCAGGGCCTCGGCGAGGCGGGCCTGAGCATCCTCGCCGACGTGCGCGCCGAGACCGGGCTGCCGATCGTCACCGAGGTCGTCGACGCCCACGACGTCGAACTGGTCGCCTCCTACGCCGACATGCTGCAGGTCGGCACGCGCAACGCGCAGAACTTCGCGCTACTGCAGGCCGTGGGCGCGGCCGGGAAGCCGGTCATGCTCAAGCGCGGCATGAACGCCACCATCGAAGAGTGGCTCATGGCGGCCGAGTACATCGCGCAGCGCGGCAACCTCGACATCGTGCTGTGCGAGCGGGGCATCCGCACGTTCGAGACCGCCACCCGCAACACCCTGGACGTCTCGGCGGTACCGATGGCGCAGCGGCTGTCCCACCTGCCGGTCATCGTCGACCCGTCCCACTCGGGCGGGCGGCGCGACCTGGTGCTGCCGCTCACCCGCGCGGCGGTCGCCGTCGGCGCCGACGGCGTGATCATCGACGTCCACCCCCACCCCGAGCAGGCCCTGTGCGACGGCCCGCAGGCGCTGGTGCGCGACGACCTGGAGGAACTGTCCCGCGTCATCCGCGACTTCGCCCCCCTGATGAACCGCGCCCCAGCCACCCCCGCCGAGCCGAGCCTGGTCGCCTAGGAGGCCCGCCCGTCATTCGCAGACGCCGACGTCCATCGTCCCCATGAGCTGGTGCCCCCTCGCCTTACAAGCGAGGGGCCACCAGCCCACGTGCACAAAGACGTCTCAGGGGCGAACCGTCCCGTCCCGGAAATGGTCCTCGCCTCCGGCTCGGGCTGTTTTCCTCGGGCCTCCGGCTGCCTCCGCAGGGGCCCGGCCCACGTCGCTCTCACCCCTCATCCGGCATCGCGGGCGGACCCGTGCAGAGAGACCGGTACGCCGCGCTTCGGCCTGAGACTGCTCATCCAGCCGTACCGCGAGCTCGGCCAGGGTGTCGGCGCCCAGGACGTTACGGATGCCGAACCGCTCAGCACGAGCCGACCAGGAATGACGCCGGATCGCGATCCACCCGCCGAAGAAGTCCATGATCTGCCAGGTACGCCCGTGGCGCTGTTGAAGCTGGGCAAGGGCCGGAGCGCTCACCGCGTCAACTGCCAGTCCTTGGCTCGGCCCAGCACAAAGGCCAGCGCCAAAGCCCCCTCAGACACCGGGAACAGGTAGTACCTGTCACCGTCCGCCGGGCGCACCGAGTAGGCCGGCTCACTCGTCCCCCGGACGACCGTCACCGACGCTCGCACCCGCCCATCGGCCCCGCGTACTTCCAGCACCGGAGGGACGTACTCAGGTGCCGAGTAGTCCTCGAACCGCAGTCGGAGCCGAATGACCCGGACTACCCGGCCGATGATGCCGTGCTTCCGGAGTGCGTCACCGAGCCCGCCGGCCGCGGCTTTGATGTTGCGGACGGCTTGGGTGGTGGTGCGCCGGACGATGCGGATGTCGTCGGGCAGCTCGATGGTCAGGGGAACTCGGCATGTCTAGTCCCATGAGACACCGTGCACGTCAGCGACAACCTCTGCAAGGTACGCCAGTGACGCCGTTGAAGCCGGGCGAGGACCGGAGCGCTCAACGCGTCAACCTCCGGTCCTTCGCCCTGCCGAGCACAATGGCCGGCGCCAACGCGCCCTCCGAGATCGGGAACAGGTAGTCCTCGATCATCGGTCCGGTTCACGTGACGGGGGTGTGTCAGGGGATTAAAGTCACCGGCGCCAGCCGTGCCGCCGGCGGTAGCGGGGAGGCCTTCGGAGAGGCCTGAAAGGCCTGTATCGCGAGAGCGGCGAAACGCCGGGAGGCGGCGACCGCGGCGGCCGGTGAGGCGGCGCGGATACCGCCGTTGGCCATGATCATGAGGACCAGGTCGTCCAGGACGAAGTCGGGGCGCAGGCGGCCGGCGTCCATGGCGCGGCGGGCCAGTCGGGCCATCGAGCGCAGCGCGTATTCGCGATTCGCGGCGAAATCCATCGCGTTGGGGAAGGCCGACATGAAGGCCGCGGTGAAGCCCCGGTCGTGGGCGTGCAGCTCACAGATTCTCTCGATCACAAGGCAGAAGCCGTGCCACGCATCGGGGTCGGCGAGCCCCTCGTCCACGATGGCGCGGCACGCGCGCATCTGACCCGCGAGGGCCTCGGTGACCAGCGTCTCCTTGGTCGGGAAGCGGCGGTACAGGGTGGCGGGGCCGACACCTGCGCGCCGGGCGATCTCCCGCATCGGCACGTTCAGGCCTTCGGCGGCGAACACCGCGCGGGCCGCGTCGAGGATGAGTTCGCGGTTGTCCCGGGCGTCGGAGCGCAGGGTGTGAGGCAAACGGCTGGTCACCGCTCTCACTTTAGCTAAACGGACGATGGCGTCCGGTAGCGTCCGCGTGCATGAGAGCTTCGCGACTCTCCACGGACCTCTGGCGTCCGCGGCGTCCGGGCGGTGCCCGGACCGGTCCCGATCGATTCCAGAACATCGATTCCAGAACACGGAGACGACATTGAAGGCAGTTGCGATCCAGGCGTTCGGAAGTCCCGAGGGCCTCGCGGTCGTCGACCTCCCTGACCCGAGTCCCGCTGCCGGGCAGGTACTGATCGCCACCGAGGCGATCGGCGTCGGCGGCGTCGACACCATGATCCGAAGCGGTGCGCTCGCCGCCTACGGCTTCAGGGAAGGTCACGTCCTCGGCAGCGAGATAGCGGGCACCGTGACCGCGGTCGGCGATGGCGTCGACACGTTATGGGCCGGCCGGCGCGTCTGGGCGTTTACCGGCATGGGCGGCTACGCCGAGCTGGCGATCGTCCCGGCCGAGAGACTCCTCCCCCTCCCGGCGGGCATTTCGGCCGCCGACGCGGTGACGCTCGGGAGCTCCGGAGTGGTGGCCCACTTCGGCCTTCGCCATGCCCGCTTCGCTTCCGGCGAGTCGGTGCTGGTGCGTGGCGCGGCCGGTGGGATCGGGATCATGACGGTCCAGCTCGCGGCTCGCGGTGGTGCCGGCACGGTGGCGGTCACGACGTCGTCGGCCGAGCGCGGCGATCGGCTGCGCAAGCTCGGCGCGACCCACGTGCTGGACCGCTCCGGCGGGGGAGGCGAGGACGCTCCGGCGGGCTACGACGTCATCATCGACATCGTCGCCGGCGCGCGCATGCCCTCGTTCTTCGCCAGGCTCAACCCGAACGGCCGAATGGTGGCCGTCGGCGCGGTCGCGGGCCACCCGCCGGCGGACTTCGGCATGGAGATGTTCGCGGCGTTCCAGAAATCGATGTCGTTCGCGACCTTCAGCGCGGCCACCGTGGCCGAGCCCGACCGGCGCGCCGTGACCGCCGAGCTGTTCGCCGCCGCGGGTCGCGGCGAGCTGCACTCGGTGGTGTGCGAGCGGCTGTCCCTGGAGCAGGCCGTGCTGGCTCACCGGAAGATGGAAGCCGGCGACGTGTTCGGCAGGATCGTCCTCGCGCCCTCGGGGAGCCGGACCACGCCGCGGCCAGCGGATGGGTACGACCCTCCCCTGGCGCAGGGCGGTCCGAAATCGAGTTGACCGTGCCGGTGGCCGATGGCGACCCTCGGGGGCATGGATCTGTGCGTCGTCACGCTGGCCGAGCGGCCTGAGTTGGCATCCCTACTGTGGGAGATGGCCGAGACCTGGCCCGCCTTCATGAAGGAGGACCCGGCGGCCGACCTGGTCTACCCGGTCGCGGCCACCGAGTGGGCCGAGTTCACGCTGGCCGCGGTGGACGGCGACGGCCGGTTGGTGGCGCGGGCGCTGTCGGTGCCGTTCCTGCTCGGTGGAGACGAGCTGCCCGGGAACGGGTGGGACGGCGTGTTGTGGCGGGCCGCCAGGACGCGGCGGCGGGGCGACGTCCCGGACACCGTCTCGGCGCTGGAGATCACGGTCCGACCGGACGTGCAGGGCAAGGGGCTGTCGGCGGTGATGCTGGCGGCCCTGCGCGACCAGGCCGCCCGCCTCGGGTTCGCCCGTCTCGTCGCGCCGGTGCGGCCCAGCGGCAAGCACCTGCGCCCGCGCACACCCATGGTCGAGTACGCGGCCGAGCGCCGGCAGGACGGCCTGCCCGCCGATCCGTGGCTGCGCGTCCACGCACGGGCCGGTGGGGTCGTCGGGGAGGTCGCGTCCCGGTCGATGACCATCGCGGGCACGCTGCGGGAGTGGCGCGCCTGGACCGGGCTCCCGTTCGACGCGACCGGCGACGTCGAGGTGCCCGGGGCCCTCGTCCCCGTCCACTGCGACACCGCCCACGACCACGCGGTGTACGTCGAGCCGAATGTCTGGGTCACCCACGCCCTCCGATGAGAAGGGCCGGACATCCGGGTGACCCCGGACGTCGCCACAGGCTCGCGATCCAGGAGGGCCGTACCGGAGAAGCCCGCGCGGTGCTGGGTATCGGGCTGTTCACCGGTCTGATTCCGTTTTCGGGGGATTTTCGTGTTGTGGCTGTGGCCAGAGGTCCCGGTGCGTTCGCGGGTCGACGCCTGGGCGTTCGCGACCTGGCTGGAAGAGGGTGCGTCAGATCGATGAGCGCTCGCGCGGGACGCCGGGGTCAGGCGGGGTGTCGAGTTTGTACTCCTGGATCGAGGCGGCGAGCTGGACGGCGAGTTCTTCGGCGTCCAGGCGCTTCTCTATCTGGCGGAGGTCGGCGATCTTGGCGCGGGTCTCGGCGCGGCGGGGGGCCAGCAGCGTGCAGCAGTCCTCGTCGGGGAGTTCGCTGATCGCCAGGGTGCCGATGCGGCGGGCCTCGGCCATGATCTCGGTCTTGTCCATGCCGATGAGCGGGCGCAGGATCGGCATCGCGACCGCGTCGTCCAGCGCGGTGAGGTTCTGCAGGGTCTGGGAGGAGACCTGGCCGAGGGAGTCGCCGGTGATCAGCACGTCGCGCCGCAGGCGGTGGGCGACCTCTTCGGCGGTCTTGAGCATCAGGCGGCGCTGGGCGACGACCTGCAGCCGGTCGGCGCCGGAGGAGCGCAGGGACTGCTGTGCCTTGCCGAACGGCACCACGAACAGCCGCGCGCGGTCCTGGAACTTGGCCAGGGCGCGCACCAGCGCGTACGCCTTGTAGATCGACTCCGATGTGGTGAACGGGATGCCGGAGAAGTGCAGGAAGTCGACGCTGAGACCGCGGCGGAGCATGCGGTAGGCGGCCACCGGCGAGTCGATGCCGCCGGACATGAGCACCAGGCCGCGCCCGCTGATGCCGACGGGCAGGCCGCCCTGGCCCGGCAGGCCGTCGGTGAAGACGAACACCTCGTCCCTGTCGACCTCGATGTGGACGGTGAGCTCGGGGTTCTTCAGCCGCACCGGCAGGCCGTACTTGTCGTTGATCTCGCCGCCGACCACGCGGTCGAGCTCGTTGGAGCGCAGCGGGAACCGCTTGTCGCGGCGGCGCGAGCGGACCGCGAACGTCGCCCGCCGCTCGATCAGCTCGGTGCGCCCGGCGACCAGCTCCAGGGCCGCGGCCGTGACGGCGTCGGGGTCCTTGGCGACGCGCCAGGCGCGGTGGATCCACACCAGGCCCATGACGTCGGCGAGGCGCTCGGCGACGGTGTCGGCGACGTCCACGCTCGTGCCCTCGGGCAGCAGGATCGCGATGACGCCGTGCCGCTGGCGGACGTCGGCGCGCACGCCGGAGCTCTTCAGCGCCGACTTGATGTTCGCCTGAAGCCGCCGCTCGAACAGCTCGCGGTTCTTGCCCTTCAGGACGACCTCGCCCAGCTTCAGCAGGACGCAGGGCTCGCCCAGAGCTGAGGGGGGCACGACGGACATACGGAGGCCTCCGGGCATGAGGGTCGGGATCGGGCGCGCGCCGGGTGACGACCGTTCCGGCGTGCGGCACCACTCAATTTATCCCGGATGACGACCTGCCGGTCCCCCGGACCTCCCGCCGGCCCCCTCACCTGGAGGTGACAGACCCGGCCTCGGCCACACCCGGGAACGAGAACGCCTCCGGCCCCTGACGGGCGGCCGGAGGCGTACGGTCGCGGCGCGCCCGCCGGGGCGGGCGCCGGCGATCAGCCGAAGAAGACCTCGGCCTCCTCGTACCGGGACACCGGGACGGTCTTCAGCTCGGAGGTCGCCGCGTCCAGGCCGACGCGGACGATGTCGGTGCCGCGCAGCGCGACCATCTTGCCGAAGTCGCCCTCGTGGGCGGCGTCGATCGCCTGCAGGCCGAAGCGGGTGGCCAGCACGCGGTCGTAGGCGCTCGGGGTGCCGCCGCGCTGGACGTGGCCGAGCACGGTGGTGCGGGCCTCCTTGCCGGTGCGCTTCTCGATCTCGCGGGCGAGCATCTCGCCGATGCCACCGAGGCGGACGTGGCCGAACGAGTCGAGCTCGCCGTCCTGCAGGGTCATCTGGCCCTCGATCGGGTGGGCGCCCTCGGCGACGACGATGATGGGCGAGTAGCGGATCTTGAAGCGGCTCTCGACGTAGGCGCAGACCTTGTCGATGTCGAACGGCTTCTCGGGGATGAGGATGACGTTGGCGCCGGCCGCCATGCCCGCGTGCAGGGCGATCCAGCCCGCGTGGCGGCCCATGACCTCGCAGATCAGCGCGCGGTGGTGGGACTCGGCCGTGGTGTGCAGGCGGTCGATCGCCTCGGTGGCGATGTTGACGGCCGTGTCGAAGCCGAAGGTGTAGTCGGTGGCGTTGAGGTCGTTGTCGATCGTCTTCGGCACGCCGATGACGTTGACGCCGCGGTCGTAGAGCTGCTTGGCGACGCCCAGCGTGTCCTCGCCGCCGATCGCGATGA
Organism: Sphaerisporangium sp. NPDC051017; assembly: GCF_040683095.1. Lineage (NCBI taxonomy): Bacteria > Bacillati > Actinomycetota > Actinomycetes > Streptosporangiales > Streptosporangiaceae > Sphaerisporangium > Sphaerisporangium sp. NPDC051017. The sequence goes on along the minus strand of NZ_JBFBCI010000007.1, from coordinate 103,841 downwards.
GCGCGTCGATGCCGCCCTCGGCCAGGTTGGCCTTGATGCGGTCGACGCCACCCTCGATCTTGATGGGGTTGGTGCGCGAGGAGCCGAGGATGGTGCCGCCGCGCGGGAGGATGCCGCGGACGGACTGGATCTCCAGCGGCATGGTGTCGCCTTCGAGCGGGCCGCGCCAGCCGTCGCGGAAGCCGACGAACTCGTGGCCGTAGACGCCGATGCCCTTGCGGACGACGGCGCGGATGACCGCGTTGAGCCCGGGGCAGTCGCCGCCCCCGGTCAGTACTCCGATGCGCATGGCTGGTTCCTCCCGATGGGGTTCACAGTCAGACTATGTTGAGCTCCGCGGCCATCGACTCGCCTTCCGCCGCCGGAGCGCCCGATGTCGTCGAGGTCGCCGATGTGGCCGCCGCCGCATGGCATTGTGCCGCAGGCGCCAACATTGGTCTAGACCAAGCGGTTAGACCGTACCGTACGCGGCGCGGCGGCGTGAAACGGGCCGCTCAGGCGGGCACCACGAGGACGCACGACGGGCTGCCGACCTTGAACCCCTCGCCCGTGACCTGGGGGACGCCGTCCCTCAGCGCGAGCGTGGCGACCTCGTCGGAACGCTGGTTGGCGACGTACATGCGGTCGCCGTCCAGGGCGAAGTGGCGGGGCCACAGCCCGCCGGACCCGACCTCGGCGACCGGCGTGAGCCCCGGACCGTCCCCGCCGGCGAGGGCGAAGACCGAGATGGTGTCGGGTCCGCGGTTGGCGACGTAGAGGTGGCGGCCGCCGGGGGCGATCTCGATGTGCGAGACGTGGTTGCGGACGGAGGACCGGCTGGCGGGCGTGCGCCCGATCTCGCGCCACGCGGAGTCCAGGACGGTGATCATGCCGTCCAGCTCGCCCGCGACGTACCAGCGGTCGTCGTGGCGCGCCATGTGCCGCGGGCCGGAGCCGGACGGCAGGCGCACGGGCCCCTCCGGGTGGGGCTCGGGCCCGGCGCCGATCAGCCAGCGGCGGACCTCGTCGGTGCCGAGGTCGGTGACGTGCAGCGTGCGGCCCGGGCCGAACACGGCCTGGTGGGCGTGCGGCTCGGCCTGGCGCACGGGGTCGGGGCCGTGGCCCTCGTTGGGGAAGAGCCTCGGGCGGCCGTCGAACAGGCCGGAGCTGCCGAGCCGGTACATCGCGACGGTGCCGTCGCCGTAGTTGGCGACGGCGAGCCACGTGCCGGTCGGGTCGACGGCCAGGTGGCAGGGGTAGGACCCGCCGCTGTTGCCGTCGGCGAGCAGCTTGGGGCCCTCGGGGTCGGCCGAGTAGGCGGCGACGCCGCCCTCCTCGCGCTCCAGGACGGCGTACAGGACGGGCAGGCGCGGGTGCATGGCCAGGAAGGACGGGCCGGGCGCGGAGGTCTCGGCGATCGCGGTGAGCGCGCCGCCCTCCCGCCGGGCGACCGTGAGCCCGAGGCCGGTGCCGCCGGTCTCCGGGGTGTATCCGCCGATGTAGACCACCTCGTGGCCCGCGGCGCGCGTGCCGTTGCCTGAAGTCTCCGAAGTCCCCGAAGTCATGGCACCGACGATAGCGCCCCGCCCTCTCCTTGATCCTCGTTGTCGCCACATGGATCGTCCGGTGCGTCCCCGTCCCGCATCGGATTTCGCTTTTCCCGCACGGAGCCCGGCGTTTCCACGGCGCCGGGGTCTGGATCTTCGGCACCTCAATATGTTTGACTCGGTCAACGAATCCGCTGATTGGAGCAAGCGATGGATGAGCTCGTCACCGAAGTCCGCGCCTTCAACCGCTTCTACACGCGCGTGATCGGCGTCCTCGGCGCCAGAATGCACGACACGCCGTACTCCCTGACCGAGGCGAGGGTCCTGTTCGAGCTGCGCGCGCACGAGGAGATGGAGACCGGCGAGCTGCGGCGGCTGCTCGGCCTGGACGCCGGCTACCTCAGCCGCATGCTGGCGCGGTTCGAGTCCGGCGGGCTGGTCACGCGGGCGCGCTCGGCCGCCGACGCCCGGCGGCAGGTCCTGCGGCTCAGCCCCTGCGGCCACGAGGTGTGGCGGACGCTGGACGCGGCGTCGGCGTCGGACGTGCGGAACCTGCTGACGTCCCTCGCCGGGGAGGACCGGCGGCGGCTGACCTCCAGCATGGCCGCCATCCGGCGCGTCCTCGGCGACGGCGACGGCGGCGGGCCGTGCGTCATCCGCCCGCCCCGCCCCGGCGACCTCGGCTGGATCGTCCACCGGCACGGCGTGGTGTACGCCGAGGAGTACGGCTGGGACGAGACGTTCGAGGCGATGACCGCGCGCATCGTCGCCGACTACGTCCAGCACCACGACCCCAAGCGGGAGGCGTGCTGGATCGCCGAGGTGGACGGCGAGCCCGCGGGCTCGATCATGTGCGTCAGGGAGGACGACCGGACGGCGCGGCTGCGGGTCCTGCTGGTCGAGCCGTCCGCCCGGGGCATGGGCCTCGGCGGGCGCCTGGTCGAGGAGTGCCTGGCCTTCGCCCGTCGCGCCGGGTACGCGCGCATCGTCCTGATGACCGTCGACGCGCTGGCCGCCGCGCGGCGCATCTACCAGCGGGCGGGCTTCACGCTCGACGAGCAGCACGACGAGCGCTCCTACGGCGCGGACGTCACCGTCCAGAGCTGGTCGCGGGACCTCTCTGATCCGGAGCCCCGCGCGCAGCGGCTCTGAACGGCCCTCGGCGGCTCTCAGCGGCTCTCCGCGGCTCGAAAGGAAAGGCTCGGGAAGGGACTCGGGAAAGGGCTCGGTGAAGATCGGCAAGCCTCGGCAAACGCCGGGCAAGGCCTCGGTCTCGCCTCCCGCGCCGCGCCCGGGCCGGGGCCGGCGGGCTGCGATCATCGTGCGGGCGCCGCGTCGCCGGATCCGGGGACGTCCGAGCCCGCCGCCCGGCCAGGGGAGCCGCCGTTGACCTCGTTGATCATCTCAGCCCCGCCCGCTCCGGCGATCAGGACGCGCAAGGCGCTGGTCTTCCTCGACCGCGAGGGCGTTCCGAGGGCCGCCGGGGCCGACCGCAGGCTGGTGCACGCGCTCACCGCCGAGGGGTACGCCGTCGAGACGGCCGAGGGCGACGCGGCCGACCACGGGCGGGTCGGCGCCTTCCTGGACACGGTCGAGCCCGGCGACCTGCTGCTCGTGCGCTGGTCCACCGAGTCGGGATGGGGGCGGCGGGAGTTCGGCGCGCTGATGGACGAGTTCGCCGGCCGCGTCGAGCGCTCCGACGGAGCGGCGCTGCTGCTGATCGTGGACTTCGGCTGGCTGGTGAGCGCGAGCCCGGGACCGCCGCACGAGGCCACCGGCCGCCTGCCGGTCCGCGGCGAGCCCGTGGTGGCGGCCGCCGCCCTCACCACCAGCGCGCTCGTGCCCGCGCGGCACGGCCGCCCGGTGTCGCTCACCGGGATCCTCGCCGACGGCATCCTGTCGGGTGAGGCCGACCTCGACCGCGACGGTACCGTCTCCGTCGGCGACCTGTTCCGCTACGCGCAGGAGCGCTGCGCCGGCCTCGGCGCGGACCGCGCGCCGTTCCTGCTGACCTACGGCGAGGGCGAGCTGATCGGCGTCGCGTCGCCGCGCCGCGCCGTCCACGATCTCGGCGAGGAGTTCGGGCCCGCGCTCGCCCGCCTGGCCGTCCTCGGCGACGCCGTGCCGCCGATGTCGGCCGCCGAGCTGGTGAACCGGATCTACGAGGTGCACCTCGGCCCGGACGCCCGGCAGTTGCTGCGCCGGGCCGCGCTGCTGGAGGAGGACGAGCCGCTCACCCCGGAGGTGGCCCGGCTGCTCGCCGAGGGCGGGCCACCGGAGGAGGCCCTGCGCGAGCTGCGCGCCTGGGGGCTGCTCGGGCGCGACGCCCCGCTTGCCGCCCCGGCGATCCGGCACGGCGTCGCGGGCAGGCTGGAGGCGGGAGAGCCGGCGCACGTGTCGGCCCTGCTGCGCCGCCGCCGCGCCGCCGCCCGTCCCGTACGGCCCCGCGCGCGGCTCACCGGCGACCGGTGGACGCTCCAGGACCGGCTCGGCCACCGCGTCCACGCCGAGGCCGTCGCCGCGTTCATCCGCCACCCCGACACCCGCCCGCCGCTCACGATCGGCGTCAAGGGCCCGTGGGGGGCGGGGAAGACCTCGCTGATGCGGATGATCCAGGACCTGCTCGACCCCGGCGCGGCCGAGGATCGCGCCGCCGAGATCCACCTCGGCGGGCCCGACGCCGCGCGCCGCGCCCGGAGGCGGCGGGGCCGGGTGACCAACGCCGAGGTGCTGGCCCGCGCCAAACGGCCCGAGGAGGAGGACACCGACCGGGCGACGCCCGGCGAGCTGCCCCTGCGGCCCGGCCACTGGCGGCCGACCGTCTGGTTCAACCCGTGGATGTACCAGAACGGCGAGCAGGTGTGGGCGGGCCTGGCCCACGAGATCATCAGCCAGGTCACCGGCCGCCTGCCGCGCGGCGAGCGTGAGCGCTTCTGGCTGACGCTGAACCTGTCCCGGGTCGACCGGGAGGCCGTGCGCCGGCGCGGCTACGGGCTGGCGGCCACGCGCCTGCTGCCGGTCGCCCTGGCGCTGTGCGGGACGCTGCTGTTCACGGGCGCGTCGCTCGCCGCGGGCGCGTTGTTCCCCGCGGTGGGGTCGCTGCTGCGCGGCACGGCCGCCGCCGTCGGGTCCGGCGGGTCTCTGCTGCTCATGGCCGCCGCGGCCGTGCGGCTGACGCGCTTCCTCGGCGAGTCGGCGGACACGGCCTTCCGCAAGCTGGTGCGCCAGCCTGACCTGCTCGGGTCGCCGGCGCAGGCCCAGGAGCTGGCGCCCGATCCCGGATACCGGTCCCGGACGGGGTTCCTGCACCTGGTGCAGACGGACATGCGGCGCGTGCTCGGCATGGTGGCGACCGAGGAGCGGCCGCTGGTGGTGTTCGTGGACGACCTCGACCGGTGCTCACCGGGCACGGTCGCGCAGGTCATCGAGGCCGTGAACCTGTTCCTGGCCGGGGATTTCCCCAACTGCGTGTTCGTGCTGGCGATGGAGCCGGAGGTCGTGGCGGCGCACGTCGAGGTCGCCTACCAGGACCTCGCGCGCACGCTGCCGTCGAGCGCCGAGGAGCGTTCGGGGCTGGGGTGGCGGTTCCTGGAGAAGATCATCCAGCTTCCGCTGAGCGTGCCGCTGCTGGACGACGGCGAGCGGATCCCCGCGTACCTGCGCACCCTGCTGGACGTGCCGCCCGCGCGCGAAGGACCCGTCGCGGAGGCACGGGACACGGCCGGCGCGGGCGGGCGGGCCGCGCAGCCGGATCCGGAACTGGTCGACCGCATGGAGTCCGCGATCAGGGCCCTGCGCCCGACGGCCGAGGACCTCGACGCGGTCGCCCGCCGCGTCCAGGACGCCGTCGGGGCCACCACCGTCCCGGGGACGCCCGGGCCCGGCCTGTTCTCGCGGCGGACGTCGATCACCTTCCTGACCAGGACGGGCCCGACCAGGACGGGAGCCGTGGGCATGGGGGCACCGCGCGGCCGGGCGGCCCGCACGTCCCCGCGAGCGCCGTACGACGCGATCGGCGGGCTCGGCGCGGCGGCGCGGCTGGCGGCCGACCGCGTCTACGACGACATCTACAGCGACGAGAACGCGTACGCGGCGATCGAGCGGGTGCTCCCGGCGCTGACGCTGAGCAATCCGCGCGAGCTGAAGCGGTACGTGAACGTGTTCCGGTTCTACTCGTTCGTCACCTACCGGCGGGCGCTGGCCGGGGCGCCGCGCGCGAGCGACGACGAGGTGGCCAAGCTGGCGGTGCTCACGGTGCGGTGGCCGCACCTGCTGTCGCTGTTCGCCCGCGACGCGGAGGCCCCGGACGGGGAGCCGAACGAACGCGAGGACTCCGAGCCCCCCGGCGAGGGGCGTACCGTCCTGGAACGGCTCGAACGGGCCGCGGCCGTCCCCGGGCGGCGTGAATGGGCCCGCGCGCTGGCCGAGGCGGGGCTGCTCAGGAACGGCAAGGGCGGGGCGGCCCGCTGGGACGCGCTGCGCGTCCTGCTGTCCGCCCCGCCCTCGGTCGCCGGCCTCGCACGCGACCTGCTGTGAGTACCGCCCGCGGGGTCAGCGCTGCGCCTGGATCATCCAGTGCTGCTTCTCCAGGTCCTCGGTGACCTCGATGAGCAGGTCCTGGGTGACGAGGTCGGCGTCCCCGGTCACCTCGATGCGCTCGCGCATGCGGGCGATGATCCCCGCGAGTATCTCGGTGAAGACCGTGACGACCTTGGCGTCCTCTATGTAGCCGAAGTCGAGCTGCTGGACGTGCGTGTCGCGGGCGATCGTCGTAGCGCGCCCGTCCGGGTTCACGCCGACGGCCACCGCGCGCTCCGCCGCGTCGTCGGCGCCCTTGCGGGCCAGGGCGACGATCTCGTCGAGCTGGAGGTGCAGCGACCGGAAGTTGCGGCCTATCAGGTTCCAGTGGGCCTGCTTGCCCACGAGCGAGAGGTCGAGGAGATCGATGAGCGCGCCGTGGAGGGCCTCACCCACGATCTTCTGCTTGTCGGCGGGAAGTGGGCTGGTGATGTGGGCCATGGAGGTTCTCCTCCTCAGAGATAACCGGTTTCGGGGCCTCGTGTCTCTTTCCGCCATAACCGGTCCGGCCCGGGCTAAACGTTGACACTGTAATGATTGCAGTGTCACTATGAAGGTATGAGTGACACCTGGACCATCGGAGAGCTGGCGGAGCGGGCGGCGGACACGCTGGGCCCCGCCGCGCCGCGCCCCAACGGCCGGGTCCGCGACGTGCCCAACGAACGGCTCATCCGCTGGTACACGACCATCGGCCTGCTCGACCCGCCGCTGACCCGCCGGGGCAGGGTCGCCCTGTACGGCAGGCGTCACCTGCTCCAGCTCGTCGCCGTCAAGCGCCGCCAGGCCGATGGGCTGTCCATCGCCGACATCCAGGCCGAGCTGACCGGCGCGACCGACGGCGCCCTGGAGGCGATCGCCCGGCTCCCCGTCCCCGATGCGCCTGACCACCCCGATCACACGGACGGCGCCGCTGTGACCGATCCCACAGCGCCACCCGCACCGCCACCCGCACCGCCACCCGCACCGCCCCGGCCGCGCTTCTGGGCCCAGCACCCGGCCCCGCCCGCCGCACCCTCCCCCGCCCCCGTCACCGCCCCACCCGTCACGGCCCGGCCCGTCGTCACACCGTCCGCCGTCACACCGTCCGAGGCCGACCCGTTCACGGCCACCTCCACGCCGTCCGCGCCGCCGTTCCCGGTCCCGTCCGCCGCCGCGGCCCCCGCAGACGGGGTCCTCCCGCACGCCGACGGGCTCGTGCACGGCGTGCGGCTGGCCCCCGGGATCACGCTGCTGCTCGACGGCCGCGCGCCCTCCCCCGGCGACATCGCCGCGCTGCGCGAGGCCGCCGCCCCCCTGCTGTCCGTCCTCAATGAGCGCCACCTGTCCGGCCCGTCCGAAGGGATGCACCCATGACTGTTCAGATCACCTCGTTGAAGCCCGGTGAGTACGCGCCGACGCCCGACGCGGGGCTGGGCGCGCTGCGCACCGAACGGGGCAACCTGCCGCTGGAGAGCGTCGAGGTGGAGGCGCTGATCACCGGCCTGACCTCCGGCGTCCGCGTGGCCCAGGTGTTCCGCAACCCCTTCGACGTGCCGCTGGAGGCGACGTACGTCTTCCCGCTGCCCGACCGCGCCGCGGTGACGTCCTTCCGCATGGAGGCCGACGGCCGCGTGGTCGAGGGCGTGCTCAAGGAGCGCGGCGAGGCCCGTCAGGACTACGACCGCGCCCTGGCCGAGGGCCGCAGGGCCGCCATCGCCGAGGAGGACCGTCCCGACGTCTTCACCATCCGGGTCGGCAACATCCTGCCGGGCGAGCACGTGACCGTGCGCCTGGCGCTCAGCCAGCCGCTGCCGTACGAGGACGGCGCCGCGACGTTCCGCTTCCCCCTCGTGGTCGCCCCCCGGTACATCCCGGGCACGCCGCTGGACGAGCGCGCGGCGGGCGACGGCGTGGCGCCCGACACCGACGCCGTCCCGGACGCCTCGCGGATCAGCCCGCCGGTGCTGCTGCCCGGCTTCCCGAACCCCGTGCGCCTGTCGCTGACGGCCCGCGTGGACCCCGCCGGGCTGGACCTGCGCGAGATGCGTTCCAGCCTGCATGTGGTGACCCGCGACGACGACACCGTGAGCCTCCGGCCTGGAGAGCGCCTGGACCGGGACTTCGTGCTGCGACTGGAGTTCGACGCCTCCGGCGCGCTGGCCCTCGTCCCCGACCGGGCCACCGGCGACGGCGAGCGGGACACGACCGACGGCGACGGCACCTTCACCCTCACCGTCCTGCCCCCGGACGACGACGGCCGGGACGCGCGCCGGCCGAGGGACGTGGTGTTGCTGCTGGACCGCTCGGGCAGCATGGCCGGGTGGAAGATGGTCGCCGCCCGGCGTGCGGCCGCGCGCATCGTCGACACGCTGACCTCCGCCGACCGGTTCGCCGTCCTGTCGTTCGACTCGGTGGTGGAGCACCCCGACCGGCTGGACGCGGGGCTCGTCCCGGCGTCCGACCGCAACCGCTACCGCGCCGTCGAGCACCTCGCGCGGCTGGAGGCCCGCGGCGGCACCGAGATCCTGGAGCCGCTGGAGCAGGGGCTCGGCCTGCTGGGGGACTCCTCGCGCGAGCGCGTCCTCGTGCTGGTCACCGACGGGCAGGTCGGCAACGAGGACCAGATCCTCGAACGCCTCGGCGCGCGGCTCTCGGCCGTGCGGGTCCACACCGTCGGCGTCGACCGGGCCGTCAACGCCGGGTTCCTCGGCAGGCTGGCCGGACTCGGCGCGGGCCGCTGCGAGCTCGTGGAGTCGGAGGACCGGCTGGACGAGGCGATGGAGCACATCCACCGCAGGATCGGCTCCCCGCTGGTCACCGGCCTTTCGCTCAAGCCGGACGGCCTCGACGTGCTCCCCGGCACGGTGACCCACCTCGGTTCGCTCTACTCCGGGGTGCCGCTCACCGTCTCCGGGCGTTTCCGCGGCCCCGCCAGCGGCGCGATCACCGTCCACGGGACGGCCGTCGACGGCGGCCCCTGGGAGCGGCGCCTGACCGGGACGCCCGCCGAGGGCGAGGCCCCGCGGGCGATCTGGGCCCGCGCGCACCTGCGCCGCCTGGAGGACCGGTACGCGACCGGCGAGCACGAACTGGAGCGCGAGATCGTCGCCACCTCGCTACGGCACGGCGTTCTGTGCAGGTTCACGGCGTTCGTCGCCGTCGACACGCGGGTGGTCGCGGACGGCGGGCCGCGGCACCGCGTCGTCCAGCCGGTGGAGATGCCGAGCGGCTGGGACATGCCGGCCCCGGCCATGCCGATGTCGGCGTCGATGCCGGTGGCGTTCACCGCCGCTGCCCCGGCGATCTTCAACGCCGAGTCCGAGACCCTGACGCCGCCGGGCGCCGCCCCGGCATTCGGCGGCGCGGCGCCGGACGTGGTCGCCGGAGCTCCCCCGGCGCCGAAGGCGGCCCCGCGGCCGGCCGCCGGGCGCGGGCGCTCGTTCTTCCGGGCGCCGAGCCCCAAGATGGCCCCGCCCCCGCCGATCCGGCTCTCGCCGGACACCGTGCGGCCGCAGCTCGCCGAGGAGCTCGCCCGGCTGCGCGCGGCGTCGCCGCTGCCCGCGCCCGAGCGCCTGCGCTACCTGGCCGACCTCGGCAGCCGCCTGTCGGCGCTGGTGACCTACCTGGGCGGAGAGGAGCGCCTCGCGTCCCTGGCCGCCGACCTCACGGCCGCCGAGACGACGCCCGGCGCGGACGTGGACGAGCTGTGGCGGCGCGCCATCACCGTCCTCACCGAACTGACCGGCGGCGACGCCGCACCTGGTGAGCCGGGCGGACACGGACGCGCCTCACGCCCCTCCTTCTGGAAGCGCTCGTAGGCTACCGCCTCCCCTGAGGAGCGGCCCTTCTACGGGCGGTCCTCGGAGGAGGCGCCGAGTTCGCGGTAGGCGGGGCGCAGGATGTCCGCCAAGGGGATGTGGCGCACTTTGATCGGCGGCGGCTCCAGCGCACGCAGCAGCAGCTCCGGGGGCGCGGACGACGGCGCGGGCCGGGGACGCAGACGGGCGGGCGGGGCGGAGGGCTCGTAGAAGTCGGCCAGCCGGTCGGCGAAGGGCACGTCGTCCACGTGCAGCGGGTCGGCGGGCTCGTCGTCGGCGGCGGCGGTGCCGCGCAGGGCGTCCAGCAGGTCCTCCTTGGCACGCCCGCGCCAGGCCAGCACCAGGAACGGGTCCTGGTCGAAGGACTCGGCCAGCAGGTACAGCACGGCCGAGATGTGCTTGCACGGCAGGCCCCAGTCGGGGCAGGAGCACTCCATGTCCAGCTCGGACGGGAACAGCGGCAGGCCGAGGCCGTCGAACACCTCGACGATCTCGAGCGGCATCTCCCCGGCGAGCAGCTTGGCGCGGTAGATCGCCTCCCCGGCGAGCGCGTCCTGGATTCCCGCCCAGTCCCCCTCGCCGTACGCGGCGATCCTGACGGACAGGTGGTATGGGGCGGCCCGCGACCCCTGCACGGTGGCCGTCACCACACCCGGCGCGAGGCCGATCTCCAGGACCTGCCCCTTCCTGGCGTACGAGCGTCCCCGGGCGAGACGGCCGGAGTCGCAGACGCGCTCCAGGATGTCCACGAACCTGCGCGACCACCACTGCTCGCCGATGGACCCCCGCTTGGCCCGCGCCTGGATGCCGCCCTCGACGCGGATCGGCGCCGACGCCTCGAACCATCCACCCTTGCCGACCGGCATCTCAGCCCACCTCCTCACATCGGGAGCGCATGTCAGCTCACCGCCTCGGGGCCGAGGCGGAACAGCTCGCGCAACTGCTCGGTCGTCAGGTCGGCGATCCAGTCCTCACCGGCCCCGACGACGCTCTCGGCCAGCGCCTTCTTGCGCTCGATCATCTCGTCGATGCGCTCCTCCAGCGTCCCGGCGCAGATGAACTTCCTGACCTGGACGTTCCTGGTCTGGCCGATGCGGAACGCCCGGTCGGTGGCCTGGTCCTCCACGGCCGGGTTCCACCAGCGGTCCACGTGGACGACATGGTTGGCGGCGGTGAGGTTGAGGCCGGTGCCCGCCGCCTTGAGCGACAGCAGGAAGATCATCGGCTCGTCGTCGTCCTGGAAGCGCTCGACGAGCTCGTCCCGCTTCTTCTTGGGCAGCCCGCCGTGCAGCCACAGCACGGGACGGTCGAGGTGCGCGGCGAGGTAGGGCTGGAGCAGGGAGCCGAACTCGGCGTACTGGGTGAAGACCAGCGCCTTGTCCCCCTCCTCGACGATCTCCTCGGCCAGTTCCTCCAGCCGGGCGAGCTTCCCCGAGCGGCCGGCCAGCCGCGAGCCGTCCTTGAGCAGGTGGACGGGGTGGTTGCAGACCTGCTTCAGTCTGGTCATGGTCGCGAGGACGTTGCCGCGCCGCTCGATGCCATCGCTCTGGTCGATCTTGGTCATCATGTCGTTCACGACGGCCTGGTAGAGGCTGGCCTGCTCCGGTGTGAGCGTGCACCACACCTTCATCTCAAGCTTGTCGGGAAGATCGGAGATGATCGTTTTGTCCGTCTTCAGGCGGCGCAGGACGAACGGCTGCGTGGCCCGCTTCAGCGCCCGCGCGGCCTGCTCGTCGCCGCGCGCCTCGATCGGCTCCTGGTAGCGGTCGCGGAAGCGCTTGGCCGGCCCGAGCAGCCCGGGGTTGCAGAACTCCATGATCGACCACAGCTCGGCGAGGTGGTTCTCGACCGGGGTGCCGGTCAGCGCCAGCCGCGTGCGTGCCGGAATCGACCGGACGGCCTGCGCCTGCCGCGCCCCGCTGTTCTTGATCGCCTGCGCCTCGTCGCACACGACCCGTCCCCACGCGAACCCCCTGAGCACCTCGGCGTCCCGCAGGGCGGTCCCGTACGTCGTGACCACCAGGTCGGCCTCCCGCACGGCCGCCTCCAGCTCGTCCTCCCGCTTGCGCGTCCCGCCGTGGTGCACGTACACCCGCAGCGAGGGCGCGAACCGCGCCGCCTCCTTCTGCCAGTTGCCCAGCAACGACATCGGGCAGACCAACAACGTGGGCGCCACCGCCCCCCCGCCACTCTCGTCCAGCAGAAGTGACAGGATTTGGATGGTTTTGCCCAATCCCATGTCGTCGGCGAGGATGCCGCCGAGGCCTATTCGGGAGAGGAAGCTCAGCCAGGACAGGCCGCGTTGCTGGTACGGGCGCAGGGCTCCGTTGAACGTCGCGGGGGTCTCGACCGTGGTGAGGCGGCGGTCGGCCTCGCCGCTGAGCAGGTCGCCCAGGGGGCCGTCCGCGTCCACGCCGACCAGCGGCAGTTCCTCGTCGCCACCGGTGACGACCTCCTGGATCACCTCGGCGACGGTCATCTCGCCCGCGCGGCGCCGCTCCATCACCGACAGCGCGGCCTTGAGCTGGCGGTCGTCCAGCTCGACCCACTGGCCGCGCACGCGCACGAGGGGCACCTTCAGCCGGGCGAGCTCTTCCAGCTCCTCCTCGCCGATCGTGTGGTCGCCGACGGCAAGGTCGACCCGGAAGTCCACCAGCTCGTCCAGGCCGAACCCCTGGCCGGCCACCGCGCGCGTCCGCGTGGACGTGCGGGAGCGGGTGGTGAGCTTGAGGCCGAGGGCCTTGCGCCCGGCCCAGGCGGGCAGGCGCACGCCGTACCCGGCGGCCTGGAGCAGGGGCGCGGAGCGGCGCAGGAAGCCGAACGCCCAGGCGGTGTCCACCACCATGCCGGACGGGCGCGGGGAGCGCAGGGCCGTGTGCAGTTCGGGGCAGAGCCGCACGGCGCGGCCGAGCCCGGCCAGCAGCGTCTCGTCGGGGCGGCGGGGCAGGCCGGGGACGCGCTCGCTGTCCCACAGCAGCGACGCGGGGACGTACAGGCTCGGGTCGTCCACCGACTGGAGGGCGAACTCCAGCTCCCAGGTGTCGGCGTCGCCCTCGGGCTCGCCGAGGCGGAAGCAGACGCGGATGGGGCCTTCGAGCTGGTGGGCGGCGTGCAGCCAGTCGCGCAGCGCCCCGCCGAGCGTGTCGGCCTCGTCCGCGGGGGCGCCGGGCAGCGCGGTGTCCTCGCCGGTGAGGGCGAACAGCCACCGTTCGGCGAGGGGGCTTCTCGGGCCGGGACGGTTTCCGCGCAGCAGGCGGTCGGGCAGCGAACGGCGGGTGGCGGCGTCGGCCAGGGCGGTCAGCGCCTCACGGAGCACGTGCGAGGCGGGGCGCTCCTGGACGGCGCCGCCGGCGGCCGTGGGACGTTCCTCGGCGGCGGAGCGCTTCTCGTCGGCCGGGGGAGGCTCGGCGGCGGAGCGGCAGACCGGGGGCATGGCGGCGGCCAGTTCGCGGAAGGCGGTGGCGTCGGCGCCGGTGATGACCGGGACCCAGCGGGCGGCGTGGACGCCGTCCTCGGCGGCGAGCTGGGGCAGCACGCGTCCGCGCCGGACGAGCGCGGTCGCGTGCTCGGCGACGACGGCGAGGTAGCGCAGTGAGGCGCCCGGCCCCCATTCGGGCGCGCCCGGTTCGCCGGGTGCCGGTGACGAGAGGTTCTCGAGCAGGACGAGCGCGTCGCCGGGGGGCAGGGCCAGGGCCGGGACGCGCCACGGGGCGATGCGGGGCGCTCGGGCGGCGCCGTCCAGCCCGGATTCCGGCGAGGGCAGCGGGGCCCTGGCCGAGCCGGGCAGCAGGAGCGTGGCCTGGAGGGGCGTGGCGCGGGCGGCGAGCTCGCCGAGCGCGGCGGCGAGGACTTCGGCGGGCGCGGCGAAGGGGTGCGGGTGGGGCCGGGCGCGGGATCGGCCCGTCGTGGCCGCGTGCGCGGAGGTGTCCTCGGCCCACAGCGCGGGCACGCCGCCGATCCACGCCCCGTGGACGACCAGCACTCGACCACCCCCACCCGCCGGGTCCGCCCCGGCAGTTCCGGGATCGGCCGCCGGCGCCCCCGCGTTACGCGTCCATTCCGGCCACCGCACCGTACCGCCGTCCGGGCCCCGCCGGGGACGGCCGCCGGAGCGGCGCACTTGACCAGCACCCGCGCGCCCCGCCGGTATTCCCGCCGGACCGGGATTAGGAAGGTAAAGGACGTTTGCCCTGGTAGAGGCGAACATCGGTCCGTCCGTCCGGGCGGTGCGGGCGTCACAGGGGTGCCCTCCGGCTAACCCCGACTTGTCACCCAAATAGGGTATATGCGTGAGTTCCGAGCCCGATGAGACCGGCGTCCTGATCCTTGACGGTGGCCTCGCCACACATCTGGAGGCGCTGGGGTGCGACCTCCGGGACGATCTGTGGTCGGCGAGGCTCCTCCTGGAGAACCCGGAGATGATCCTGCGCGCCCACCGCGACTACTTCGCCGCGGGCGCCGACGTGGCGATCACGGCGAGCTACCAGGCCGGCATCCAAGGGCTGATGCGGCGCGGGCACGTCCGGTACGAGGCCGAGGCGCTGATCCAGCTCTCGGTGGAGCTGGCGGCGCAGGCCAGGGACGAGTCGGGCGGCGGCATGGTGGCGGCCAGCGTGGGGCCGTACGGCGCGTACCTGGCCAACGGCGCGGAGTACACCGGGGACTACGACCTCGACGAGGACGGCCTGGTCGCCTGGCACCGGCCCCGCTGGGAGGTGCTGGCCGGCACCCACGCGGACCTGCTCGCCTGCGAGACGATCCCGTCCTACGCCGAGGCGCGGGCCATCGCCCGGCTCCTGGAGGAGACGCCCAACGTCAACGCGTGGGTGAGCTTCTCCTGCCGTGACGGCGAGCACATCAGCGACGGCACGCCCCTGGAACGGTGCGCCGCCCTGTTCGCGGGCAACCCGCGGGTCGTCGCGGTCGGCGTCAACTGCACGGCGCCGAGCCACGTCAAGAGCCTCATCGGCTGCCTCAGCGACTCGCCGATCATCGTCTACCCCAACTCCGGCGAGACCTGGAACGCCGCGCGGCACCGCTGGGAGGGGCTGGCCGACCCGGTGGAGTTCGGTGCCGCAGCCCGGGAGTGGCGGGACGCGGGAGCGGTGTACATCGGCGGCTGCTGCCGCACGACCCCCGAGCACATCCGTCAGATCCGCGCCCAACTGGGCTGACGGCGCTGATCGGACCCGGACACCCGGACGGGGGTGTTACGCGCCGCGCGTGCCGGTCGGCGCGGCGAGGTCGCCCGCGAGCGTGCCGCCCGCCGTACCCGCCGTCCGTTCCCGCCCGGGGATGAAGTTCACGATCAGCACGCCGAGCGCGGCCACGCACGCGGCGATGATGACGGCGACCTGCAGGCCGCGCAGCGACGGCAGCGTGAATGCGCCCAGCGAGACGGTCATGTGGGCCAGCACCATGCTGGTCACCGCGCTGGCGGTCGAGGTGCCGATGGACCGCATCAGCGCGTTGAGCCCGTTGGCGGCGGCGGTCTCCGACGGCGGGACGGCCGTCATGATCAGGGCGGGCATGGCCGAGTACGCCAGGCCGACCCCGGCCGAGATGATCGAGGAGGCCAGCACGACCTCCCAGGCCGAGCTCATCAGGCCGAGCATGGCGGCGTACCCGGCGGCGATGACCATGGCGCCGAGCATCAGCGCGATCTTCGGGCCCCACAGGCGCGACACGCGCGCCGACAGCGGGGACAGCAGCATCATGACCAGCCCGCCCGGCGCCAGGCACAGTCCCGCCTGGAACAGCGACAGTTCGAGCCCGTAGCCGGACGCGCGGGGGCTCTGCAGCAGCGTCGGCAGCACCAGCGGCATGCCGAACATCGCGAAGCCGACGACGATCGAGGCGAGGTTGGTCAGCAGCACCTGGCGGCGGGCGGTCGTCCGCAGGTCCACCAGCGGGTCGCGGACACGCAGCTCCATGAAGCCCCAGCCGAGCAGGATCACCACGGCGGCGGCGAACAGTCCCAACGTCAGGCCGCTGCCCCAGCCCCAGTCGCCGCCCTTGCTGATCGCCAGCAGCAGGCACAGCAGGCCCGCGGTGAGCCCGATCGCGCCGGGCACGTCGAAGCGGCCGCGGGCGCGCAGCGGCGACTCGGGGACCACGAACGCCACCAGCAGCAGGTCCAGCACACTGATCACGGCCGACATCCAGAACAGGGCGTGCCAGCTCGCGCGCTCGGCGACGACCGCGGCCAGCGGCAGGCCGATCGCGCCGCCGACGCCGAGCGTCGCGCTCATCAGCGCCATCGCCGAACCCAGCCGCTCGGGCGGCAGCTCGTCGCGCATGATGCTGATGCCGAGGGGGATCACGCCGATCGCGCACCCCTGCAGCACGCGTCCGGCGACGACCGGGACGAGGCCGTCCGACAGGGCGCAGATGACCGACCCGAGCGCCATCAGACCCAGGCTGGCGAGCATCACGCGCCGCTTGCCGTACAGGTCGCCGAGCCGGCCGCTGACCGGGTTGCAGACGGCGGCGGCCAGCAGCGTGGAGGTGATCACCCAGGAGGCGTCCGCGGCCGAGGTGTGGAGCAGGCGCGGCAGGTCCGGGATGAGCGGCACCACGAGCGTCTGCATCAGCGAGACGACGATGCCGCACAGCGCCAGCACGGCCACCACCGGGCCGGATTTCCCGGCGGGCGCGGCGGGCCCCGCGGCCGTGGGTGATGCGCTCACGTAGGCCCTCCGAATCACGATCACGGACTCGCATGACGATACAGACGCATTCATAACCCAAGAAGCCCGGGTCCTATGGACGGACACCGCGTACCTGGCCGATTCAGGACAGGTCGGTTCACGAACGTTTTAACGAATCGGCGGACGATGGGGCGGTCGCCGCCGAAGTGGACGCGGGCGATCGGAAGGGTCTTTTCCAGAGCTTCGTTCCGTCCGAGGGCGGGCGCGGGGGCGGCGCCGGGCGGCGGGTGGGCATTTTCCCGGGAGGTCTGGCGCGGGCCCGCGCTGAGACGTTTTAATGAACGCCCGCCACGGAAGGAGTCCGGATGACCACGGGGAGTACCGCCGGGCCGGTGAGCATCAAGGAGGTCGCCGCGCGGGCCGGAGTCTCCCCCGGCACGGTGTCGAACGTGCTCAACCGTCCGCACAAGGTCGCGGACGAGACCCGCTCCCGCGTCGAGCAGGTGATCAGAGAGCTCGGCTTCGTCCGGCACGGCTCGGCCTCCACGCTCCGCGCGGGCCACAGCCGCACGATCGGGTTGTCGCTGATCGACATCGCCAACCCGTTCTTCACCGACGTCGCCGCCGGCGTCGAGGACATGGCCGGCGAACTGGGGTACGCCGTGCTCCTCGGAAACTCCGCGGGAGACCACGCCAAGGAGGACCGCAACCTGCGCGTCTTCGCCGAGCAGCGCGTGCGCGGCCTGCTCATCACCCCCTCCGGCGACGACCCCCGGCGGCTGGACGTCGTGCGCGAGCGCGGCATCCGGGTGGTGCTGGTCGACCACCGGGCCCACCGTCCCGACCAGTGCTCGGTCGCCGTCAACGACTTCGCCGGCGGGCACATGGCCGCCGAGCACCTCCTCGCCACCGGGGCCACCCGCGTGGCGTACGTCACCGGGCCGTTCACCGTCCGGCAGTGCCGCGACCGGGGCAGCGGCGCCGCGCACGCGGCGAGCGAGGCGGGGCTGGACCCGGGATCGGCCATCGAGGTCGTCGAGGTGCCCGCGATGAACGCCCGGGCGGGCCAGCAGGCGGCCGAGAGGCTCGTCTCCGGACGCCGCCTGCCCGACGCGATCTTCTGCGCCAACGACCTGCTCGCCCTCGGCCTGCTGCGCGGCCTGCTCCAGTCGGGCGTCCGGGTCCCGGGCGACGTCGCGCTCATCGGCTACGACGACATCGACTTCTCCGCGGCCTCCGCCGTCTCCCTCAGCTCGATCCGCCAGCCCACCCACAAACTCGGACGCCTCGCCACCGAACTGCTGATCGACGAATGCGAAAACCCCCAAACCCACACCCACCGCCAAATCCTCGTCCAACCAGAACTAATCACCCGCGAATCCACCCGAACCCCGTAACCCACAGGGACACGCCTCGAGAGTCGTTGTTCCTGGTCAGAGGGTGGTTGAGACTGGGCGGGTGGGTGGATTCATCCGGGCCGAAGTGCGGGTCGACGGGATCGTCCAAGGGGTGGGGTTCCGGCCGTTCGTGCATCGGGAGGCGACGCGGCTCGGGTTGCGCGGGCTCGTCGGGAACGACGAGCGCGGCGTGGTGATCGAGGTCGAGGGGGCGTCCGCGGCCGTCGCGGAGTTCGTCGAGGCCGTGCGCCACCGGCCGCCTCCGCTCGCGACCGTGGACCGGGTCACCTCGCGGCGGATCCCGGTCACGGGCGAGCACGGGTTCCGCATCGCGCCCAGCACCGGCACGGGCCACGGCCGCGCGCTCATCTCCCCCGACGTGGCGACCTGTGACGACTGCCTGCGGGAGCTCTTCGACCCGGCCGACCGCAGGTACGGGTACCCGTTCATCAACTGCACGGCGTGCGGGCCGCGGTTCACGATCGTGCGGGAGTCCCCGTACGACCGGGCGCGCACCACGATGGCGTCCTTCGCGATGTGCGCGGCGTGCGCGTCCGAGTACCACGACCCGGCGAGCCGCCGCTTCCACGCCCAGCCCGTGTGCTGCGCCGCCTGCGGCCCCCGTTTGCGCCTCGTGTACGCGGACCGTGAGGCCCCCAGCGGAGCCCACCCGGACGCCTCCTCCGGAACGGGGCCTCACGCCCCCGGCGGCGCGGACGGTGACGCAGCCGACGGAGCGGGCCGTGACGGCTCCGGCGGACCGGGCGGTGACCCCGTCGAGCAGGCGGCACACCTTCTGCGTCGGGGGGCCGTGCTGGCGGTCAAAGGGATCGGCGGGTACCACCTGGCCGTGCGGGCCGACAGCGAGGACGCGGTGAGGACGCTGCGGGCGAGGAAGCGCCGCGAGGAGCGGCCGTTCGCCGTGATGGTCCCGGATCTGGAGACCGCGCGGGCGCTCTGCCACATCGACGCGCGCGAGGAGCGGCTGCTCACCGACGCGAGACGCCCCATCGTCCTCCTGCGCCGCCGTCGCCCGAGCGGCATCCCCGCGCACGACGCCGGCTCGCGCCTGGACATCGCGGAGACGCCTCGGATCGCGGAGACCGGGATCGCGGAGACCGGGATCGCGGAGGGGCCTGGGATCGCGGACGCGGTCGCGCCCGGTGATCGGTATCTCGGGGTCATGCTGCCCTACTCGCCCGCGCACCACCTGCTGCTGGCACGGTTTCCGCAGCCCATTGTGCTGACCAGCGGGAACGTCTCCGACGAGCCGATCGCGTACGTGGACGCGACCGCGCTGGAGCGTCTGAGCGGGATCGCCGACGCCTTCCTGCTGCACGACCGGCCGATCCACGTCCGCGCCGACGACTCGGTGGTCCGCGTGGTGCGCGGTCGCGAGCTGCCGGTCCGCCGCTCCCGGGGCCACGTCCCCCGGCCGTCCCGGCTCGCGCGGGAGGCACGACGGCCGGTGCTCGGCTGCGGGGCCGAGCTGAAGCACACGTTCTGCCTGGCCAAGGGCCGTCACGCGTTCGTGTCCCACCACATCGGCGACCTGGAGAACTACGAGACCCTTCGGTCGTTCACGGGCGGCGTGCGGCACTTCGAGAGGCTTTTCGGTATCCGTCCTGAGCTCGTGGCGCACGACCTGCATCCCGAGTACCTCTCGACGAAGTACGCGCGGGAACGGGAGGACGCCGAGCCGGTGGGCGTGCAGCACCATCACGCGCACATCGCCTCCTGCCTGGCGGACAACGGCGCCGCGGGCCCGGTGATCGGCGTGGCGTTCGACGGGCTCGGGTACGGCCTGGACGGCACGCTGTGGGGAGGCGAGTTCCTGGTCGCCGGCCTGACCGGTTTCCGGCGCGCCGGGCACCTGGCCGCGGTGCCCATGCCGGGCGGCGCGGCGGCGATCCGGCAGCCGTGGCGCATGGCCGCCGCCTACCTGGCCGGTACGGGGGCCGCGCGGGGTCTCGGGGTCCGGGACCGGAACGCCGCCCGGTGGGACGCCGTCGTGGCGATGGCGGCGAAGGACGTGAACGCGCCGCTCACCTCCAGTGCCGGACGCCTGTTCGACGCCGTCGCGGCCCTGACCACGGGACGCGACACGGTGACGTACGAGGGCCAGGCGGCCGTCGAGCTGGAACGGATCGCCGACCCAGACGAGCGCCGGGCGTACCCGTGCCGCATCCTCGATGGGCCGGAGCCACCCGCGGCCGAGAGCACCGTCCTCGGCACCGCGCGCGCGTCGACCCGGATAAATCGCGAAATATCGGACGCGACGAACGACTCCACCCCCGAGCCCCCACCCGCGCGCAGTGCCACCACCTCTGCCACCACCACCGCCACCGCTGCCATCACCGCCACGGCCGCTGCGGGCGCGGGCGGCGCCGCGTTCGTCGTCTCCGGTCACGACCTCGTTCACGCGGTCCTGGACGATCTGGCGGCGGGCGTAGAGGCGCCCCTGGTCTCCGCGCGCTTCCACAACGGGGTCGCCCGGATCATCGTGGAGGGATGCGCCCGCGTCCGGGAGCACACCGGCCTTTCGGTCGTGGCCCTGTCCGGCGGCGTGTTCCAGAACGCCCTCCTGCTGGAAAGGGCCGCCGCGTGGCTGGAGGAGCGCGGGTTCACGGTGCTGACCCACACCCGCGTCCCGCCCAACGACGGCGGCATCAGCCTGGGGCAGGTGGCGGTCGCCGCCGCCCGGGACCGGTTCCACGAGGACCGTCCGGCCCCCGGCCCTCTCGCCCGGTGAAGGACCCCGGTAAGGACCCCCACACGGTGAAGACCCTCCGCCCGGCGCCCTCCGCACGGTGAAGGCCGTTCGCACGTCCACGACGCCCCGGGGGTAAACGATCTTCCGCAGATCACGCCCCGGCGGTCAGGGTTCGCGTTCGGCGACGATCCGGACGCGGACCCGCACCTGGGGATGGACGCGGAGCATCAGCATCTTCGGCGGCTGGAGCCCGAAGTCGCGGACGTCGAACACCTGCTCGCCCTCGATGACCAGGGTGCGGTCGTCCGGCACGGAGACCGTGATCTCCCCCTGGACGGGACGGGTGACGCCGTGGAACGTCAGGTCGCCCCGGACGCGGTAGCGGCCGGTCTCGGCCAGTTCCTCGATCTCGGTGGCCTCGCCGGTGACGCGGGGGTGCGCGCGGACGTCGATCCGCCGCCGCAGTTCGCCGTCGTACAGCAGGTTGCCCGAGCGCAGACGCTCGGCGGGCAGGTCGAGGCGCATGCGCGGCTCGGCGGAGGTGAGGTCGAACCGCCCATCCAGGACGTCCGCCTCGACGAAGCCGGTCACGCCGCCGGCCTCGCCGTGGATGGGATGGACGCTGCTGCTCGCCTCGAAGCCGATCTTCGACCGCTCCGGCGAGATCGCGTACCGCTCGGTCATGAGTCGCTCACCTCGCAGGCCCCCTCTCCCCTACAAGTAAGCCACACCGTCCGCGGAGCCGGGCGGCCGGACCTCGGCGGCGCAGCGCGGGGACGGACGGACGCCCGCACCGCCCGCCCGGAGCAATACCGCCTCGAACCACACAAGAGGCGGCGTACGCCACGGGAGCGGGGCGGTTCAGGACGAGGAGGGCCTGCCGGCCTGCCGGGCGGCCCTGGCCATCTCGACCTTGGCGCTCGCGGCGTACTTGTCGACGTACTCCTGGCCGGACAGCTCCATCAGCGCGTACATGATCTCGTCGGTGACGGCGCGCAGCACCAGGCGGTCCTCCTCCATGCCGTAGTAGCGGGAGAAGTCCAGCGGCTTGCCGTACCGGACGCCGGGGCGGATGCCGAGCTTGGGGAACAGCCGGCCGGGGGGCATCATCTCGAAGGTGTTGACCATCGCCCAGGGGATGACCGGCACCCGTGCCTCCAGCACCAGCCGGGCCACGCCGGTCTTGCCCTTGTAGAGCCGCCCGTCGGGCGAGCGGGTGCCCTCGGGGTAGATGCCGAGCAGTTCGCCCTCGCGCAGCACGCGCAGGCCGGTGCGCAGCGACGCCTCGCTGGCCTTGCCGCCGGACCGGTCGATCGGCACGGTGCCGACCCCGGTGAAGAACAGCCGGGTGAAGAATCCCTTGACGCCCCGCCCGGTGAAGTATTCGGCCTTGCCGAGCGAGATGACCTTGCGCGGCAGCGGCAGTGGCCCGAAGAAGTGGTCGGCGAACGAGAGGTGGTTGCCCGCCATGATGGCCGGGCCCTGCCTCGGGACGTTCTCCTTCCCCTCGGACCAGGGGCGGAACACCAGATGGAGGAATGGGCCGAGAATGGCCTTCACCACCCAGTAGAACACTCGGGGCACCTCTTCTCTGGCTTATCCGGCTTCGGCGGCCTTTGTCGGCGTTCGCGGCTCTGCGCCGCGGCGTGGCGTCATCTTCGCATGCCCGGCGCACCGGACCTACACTTCCGAGCCTGCGGACCCACGACACCGGGCCGACGGATCTCGCGAGTAAGCCTGGAACGTGCGACGATCAGGCGAGCCGCATCAGGAGGGGAACCATGCCGCTCATGCCCGGCTCCGAGCCGTACCAGCACGAAGGTGGACAGGTCGGCGTCCTGCTCTGTCATGGTTTCACCGGGACGCCGCAGTCGCTGCGCCCATGGGCGGAGTATCTCGCGGCGGCCGGCCTGACCGTCTCGCTGCCCCGCCTTCCGGGTCACGGCACGACCTGGCAGGAGATGAACCGCACCCGCTGGGAGGACTGGTTCGCCGAGCTGGAGCGGGCCTTCGAGGCGCTCAGGGCCCGCTGCGCGGAGGTGTTCGTCATGGGCCTGTCCCTCGGGGCGTGCATGGCGTTGCGGCTGGCGGAGGTCCAGGGCCCGCTGGTGCGGGGGGTCGTGGCCGTGAACCCGTCGATCGTGAACGACACCCCGCTGCTGAGGCTCGCGCCTGTGCTGAAGCTCGTGCTCCCCTCGGTGGCGGGCGTCGCGGGGGACATCAAGCGCGAGGGGGTGACCGAGCTGGGGTACACGCGCACGCCGGTGAGGGCGGCGGCGACGCTGCCGCGGCTGTGGTCGCTGGTGCAGTCGGAGCTCGGCCGGGTCACCCAGCCCGTGCTCGTCTACCACAGCCCGGAGGACCACGTGGTGAAGCCCGACAGCGTCCGCTTCCTGAGGCAGGCGCTCGGTGACAACCTGACGGTGCGGGAATGCGTCAACAGTTACCACGTCGCGACACTCGACAACGATGCCCCCGCGATTTTCGAGGGCAGCCTCGAATTCATCAGGACCCACGCCTCGGTACCCTTGCAAAGAGACTGACCGGCCTCCGCGGCGAGGCGGCACGGCGGTGGAATCCGTACGGCCGGCCGCCCGGCCAGCGGGAGCCGGCCCGGGAACCACGATCAGCACCATCCAGCAGTCGTGATCACGAGCATTGGACGAATCGAAGTGACCGGTGACGCCGCAGAGCGATGAGGACGAGGTCTGGCGTCAGATCGTCGCCTCCTTCAACGAGACCGCCGAAGCGACTTCGGCCGGCCAGCCATGGCCGGACCGCGAGAACGTCCCCACCGAGGACGCCCCCCAGCAGGTGAAGGCGGAGATACCCGCCGAGACCGCCGACGAGGTCGCCGAGGAGGACGCCCGCCCCGCCGCGCCCGAGGAGGACGACGGCGACCACTACGTCCCGCCTCCCCCGCCACCGCTCCCCAAGATGGACTCCGGCACGAAGGTCGCCTGGCTGGCGCTGTTCGGCGGCCCCGCCTACCTGCTGCTGGCGGCGCTGCTGTCGTGGCCGATGGACGGCTGGATCATCTTCGCCGCCATCGCCGCGTTCATCGGCGGCTTCGTCGCGCTGATCGTGCGCATGGGCGACGGCCCGCCCCCGGACTCGGGCTGGGACGACGGCGCGGTCGTCTGACCTCGCCGGCCGCCGACGCGCCCGGGTGGGTCGGCGCTGGTGGGTCAGCGCTGGGCGGGCGGGCTGCTCTCGGGCCCGGGCGTCGCGGTCACGGTCTTCGGCGTGCCCGGCTGGAAGCGCTCGACCACGTCGGTGTACCGCTCGTCGGCGTCCACGACGTGCCCGACGGCGAGCGTGAGGTCTCCGACGTGGGTGACGGCCTGCAGGCGCATGGTGCGCGGCGCGGTCGAGGGCTTGCCCCGCACGACGCGCCAGCCGCCGGTAGGGCCGCCGCGCAGCAGGTACGCCTGCCCGGCGTGCTCGGGGTCGTACCCGGAGGCCCAGAAGTGCCCCTTGCCGTCGCCGGTGACCCCGTACAGCTCGGCATACCGGGTGGGGACCGACGCGCGGCTCCACCGCTTGCCGTTCCAGGTGAGGACGAGCGGGGTGATCTTCCCGCCGTCGTGGTAGACGCCGCCCACGGCGACCGCCTTCTTGGGCCCGTCGACGGCGACGTCCCGCAGGAAGCCTCCGTCGATGGACGGCGCGGTGACCGGGTCCCAGGTGTCGCCGTCGAAGCGCATGATCACCGGCCGGCCGCCGTCGTCGCCGACCGCCCAGCCCGCGTCGCCCTTGCGGGTGAGCGCGACGCCGTACAGCGTGCCGTCGTTCTCGCCCTCGGTGACGGTCCAGCCCGCCGAGGTGCCCGTGGCGATGAGGGGCTTGCCGCCCCGGCTGCCCACGGTGACCGTGCGGCCGGGGACGGCCGCGACGCCGCCGAGCCAGTCGCGCGAGCCGAACTCGGGCACGCTGACGCGGTCGAACGCCGAGCCGTCGCCGCGCACGACGTACGGCAGGCCGTCGTGCCCGTCGCCGACGGCCCAGATCTCGCGGGGCGAGGGCGCGGCGACCGACCGCAGGTGGCCCGCGCCGGAGGCGTCGTTGCGGATGTCGAACTCGGTCCAGGCCGATCCGTCCCAGTGGGTGATCACGCTGCGGTTCTGCCAGGCCTCCCAGACGTCCTCCTGGCCCACGGCCCAGATGTCGGTGGCGGACAGGCCGACGACGTCCGACAGGGAGCCGTCCGCCTTGAGCCGCGCGCTCGCGGACTGCTGGAGCAGGGCGGCCGGGGGCCGGTCGGCGGCGCGGGGCCGGGACGGGTCGGCGTGGGCGTGCGCTGCGGATGTGGCGCGGATGAGGCCACCGGTCAGCACGCCGGTCAACAACACGCACAAGGGCAGGGCACGCCGCGGCAGGCGGCGGGACATGAGCAAATCGTACGTGTCCCGTCATCCCGTGCGCGTAAGGTACGCCAGTGTTGACCGAAAGGTCACCTGAACTCAGCTTCCCATTCCCACCGCGGCGTGGGTTCCAACAGCGGCGAGGTCGGCGACGACCGGCAGGTGGTCGGTGGCGGCGTGCAGGTCGGCGGGGTCCACGTCCACGCCCCCGCACGACCTCACCGACAGTCCCGCGCCCGCGAACACCGCGTCCAGGCGCTTGCTCGGGCTGCGGGCGGTGAAGGTGAGCCCGTCGCCGACCGGCGCGCATGCGTAGCAGTCGGCGAGGCCGCGGGTGAAGTATCGCCACACCGGCTCGCCGGGCTGCTCGTTCACGTCGCCCGCGATCACGATGGGGGCGTCGTACCGCTGGGAGACGGGCCGCAGCAGGCGCATGATCTCCGCCGCGTGACTGATCCGCGCGGCGGGATGCAGGTCCAGGTGGACGGATGCGGCGGTGATCCGCGTGCCCGCGTGCTCGACCACGGCCACCGCGACGCCGCGCCGTTCGAGGCCGGTGAACGGGCGCAGCAGGTGACTCTCGGCGTGGATCACCCGGGTGCCGGGGGCGGCGAGCACGGCGACGCCCCCGAAGCGCCTGCCGGTGACCACGCGCAGCCCCGAGGAGCGGGCGAGCTCGGCGCGCCTGCGCCGCCACCGCACCAGGCGCGGGGCCTCCTGGACGCACAGCACGTCGGGTGCCATGGCCCGGATGACCCGCGCCAGCGCGGCCGTGTCGTCGTACATCGACCGGACGTTGTACGTGCCGACCCGGATCATCGTGGCGCGGATCATCGTGGTTCTGCGCCCGCCCGTTCCCCGCGACCCGTCAGGGGTGGCGGGCGAGGTCGGCCGCGCCGACCAGCCCGGCCGACGGCCCGAGCTCGGCCTTGCGCAGCTCGGGGTGCGGCCGGTGCTCGCGGGCGGTCAGCGCGCGCAGGAACGCCGCGCGGGAGTCGTCCAGCCACAGGTCGGCGGCGCGGGACACGCCGCCCCCGAGGATGAAGCAGCCGGGGTCGAGCACGGCGGCGAGGTCGGCCAGGCCCTGGCCGAGCCACTCGGCCAGGGACGCGAACGCCGACCGGGCGGCCTCATCGCCCTCGCGGGCGGCCTGGGTGACGTGCTCGCCCTCGATGTCGGACACCGAGCCTCCGGCGAGCTCCAGCATGCGCCCGGCCCTGTCGGGGTCGGCGGCGGCGATCACCCGGGCGTCGTGCACGAGCGCGTTGCCGCTGGCGTACTGCTCCCAGCAGCCGAGATTGCCGCACCCGCACAGCCGCCCGCCCGGGACGACCCGCATGTGGCCCATCTCGGCGCCCATGCCCCACCGCCCGCGGTACAGGGTGCCACCGAAGACGAGCCCGCCGCCGATGCCGGTGCCGACCGTGACGCACACGACGTGGCTCTCGCCGCGCCCGGCCCCGAAGCGGTACTCGCCCCAGGCCATGGCGTTGGCGTCGTTCTCGACGACCACCGGCAGGCCGACCCGTTCGGAGACCTTCTTCTGCAGCGGCTCCTCGCGCCAGGCGAGGTTCGGGGCGAACCGGACGATGGACCGCGTCTCGTCGACGAAGCCGGCCGCGCCGACTCCCACCGCCTCGACGTCGTGGCGGCCGGCGAGTTCGAGGACCACCTCGGAGATCGTGTCCGCCACCTGGTCGGGGCTGTCCGCGGGTGTGTGCCGCAGCAGGTCCTCCACGATGCGGCCGTCCTCGTCCACGACCCCGGCGGCGATCTTCGTACCACCGACGTCAACGCCGATCGTCAGCGCCATGTCTCATCCCTTCCCCCCGAGATAACCACCGGGCCCTCAGCCCAGGTCGATGTGCTGTACTCGGGTGTCCGTGCCGCCGGGGCGTCCCGGCCGGGCGGGCCGTGAGACGGCGTCCACCGCCTGGCGGAACGCGGCGAACAGCTCGCCGGCCGCCGTGATCAGGTGGTCGCCGACGTCTCCGCCGCCCTCGCGCCGCGCGGCCTTGAGACGGCACACGGGACAGGCACGGCAGATGTACTCGTCATCGTCATGCCCGGCCACCGCCTCACTCCACACGTCGCCGCTCGTACGGCCGCCGCCACCGCCGCCGAGCGCCTGCCCCAGCCCTTGGCCGAGGCCGCTCACGCTGCCTTTCACAAAGCCCTTGCCGATCTCGCGGCCGACCCGCTCCTGCAGCGAGTCGAAGAGCCTGCGCGCCTCGCCCGCGACAGACCCGAGCGCGTCGGGGATGTCACGGACGGGATCGTCCTGCCGGCTCTCGCCCTGCCGGAGCTCGTCCCGGCTTCTGAACCATTCGTCACGGTCGTCCTGCCGCCGGTCGGCGGGCTGGGCGCCGCTGGTCTTCTCGTTCATTTCGGTCATGAGGCCCCTCCTGCCTCGAACCGTACCCGGAGGCGGCCGTCGCGGAGCGCCGCCTCCTGAACCGATCTTCTGGCCAGGGCGGCGGGGAGGGTGATCACGCGGCGGTAGGACCCGGCGGTGACGATCAGCTCGTCGCCCTTTCTCGCCAGGCCGACGTCGGACTTGTCCGCGAGCGGGAGGGCGAGCGTCAGCTCGTGCACGCCGCCCTCGGCGCGGACGGCCAGCGGCGGCTCGCCCGCGGGCGGCGCGAACGGGTCGGACTCGCCGTACAGCTCGCCCGCCAGCGCGGCGAGGGCCTCGGCGCCGACCGGCTCTGCGGGCAGGTAGGGGACCGTGTGAACGGGCAGCGGCGCGAACGACTCATGGACGGCGGCGAGGTGGCGGGCCTGGGCCTCCGCCCACCCGCGCCGCCAGGCGTCGGACCCGTCGGCCGGGAACACGCGGTTGGCGACGACGCCGTCGACGCGGTAGCCGTACAGGCTGAGGGAGGTGAACGTGCGGCGGGCCTCGGCCACCACGACCGCCTCGGGGGTGAGCACGAGCCGCACGGAGGCGTCCGGGCCGGTCAGCAGGTCGCGCACGCCCATGAGCCCGGTGTGCAGCCGCTCGCCCGAGCCGACCACGGTGTCCTCGGGCAGGTCGAGCCGGGCGACGTGGCGGATCACCGGGGCGAGGACGCGCAGCAGCCTGCGGCCCGCGGGCAGCAGGCGGTTGACGTGCCAGTCGAGGGCCTCGGGCAGGGCGAGCAGGCGCAGCGTCTCGGCCGTCGGGGCGCAGTCGACCACGACGACGTCCCAGCGGCCGGTGCGGACCTGCTCGCGCAGCTCCAGCAGGGCCATGACCTCCTCGGCGCCGGGCAGCACCGTGAGCTCCTCGGAGGTGATCTCGTCCAGGCCCAGCTCGGCGAGCACGCCCTTGGCGTAGTCGCGCAGGTCGCCCCAGTGGCGTTCGAGCGCCTTCTGGGTGTCGACCTGCTGCAGGTAGAGGGCCGGAGCGATCTCGGACGGCTCCCCGGACCCGGGCACGCCGAGGGCGTCGGCCAGGGAGTGGGCGGTGTCGGTCGAGACCACGAGCGTCTTGCGCCCCCGGCGGGCGGCGAGCGTGGCGGTGGCCGCAGCGACGGTGGTCTTGCCGACTCCCCCCTTGCCGGTGAACAGCAGGACCCTTGGGCCGGGCTCGCTCATCGGCCCTCGACGCGCTTTTTGAGCCCCTTGAGCGCGGTGTCGACGATGACCTTCTCGGCCTTGCGCTTGATCATGCCGATCATCGAGACCTTCAGGTCCACGGCGAGCTCGTAGGTCACCTCGGTCCGGCCACCGGCCCCGGCGAGGCGGTAGCTGCCGGTGAGCCCCGACACCATCTTCCCGGGCTCGACGATCCGCCAGTCGACGACGTCGCCGTGCCACTGGTAGCCCAGGGTGTACTCGTCGCTGATCACCCCGGCGTCCAGGACGAACCGGACGTTCGCCGGACGGCCGTCCTCGCCCGTCGACAGGACCTGCGCCGACTTCACCTGGCCCGCCCACTGCGGGTAGGACGGGAAGTCGGCGATGACCGCCACGACGGCCGGGGGCTCGGCCCCGATCGTGATGCTGGAGATGGTGCGATCAGCCATGTGCCATACCGTACTCGTTCACCGTCCGCGGGCATACGCGCGCGGGGCCGGTCTTCGCGCCGCGCCGCCGGATCACAGGTCGAGGGCGAACGGCCGGCCGCGCCCGCGGAAGTGGCCGACGTTGACGCACTCGGTGCGGCCGATGCGGGTGCGGGCGGCCAGGGGCTGGTGGACGTGGCCGAACAGCGCGTACCGCGGCTGGGTGCGCCGGATGGCCTCCAGCGTGGCCTCGCTGCCCCGCTCGAACCGCCGCGCCACCACGTCGTACAGCAGGCCGGGGACGGCGGGCGGGATGTGGCAGCACAGCACGTCGACGGCGCCGACGGCCTCCACCTTTCGGGCGTACTCCTGGTCGTCGATCTCGTACGGCGTGCGGTAGCGGGTGCGCAGGCCGCCGCCGACGAAGCCGAACGTGACCCCGCCGATCTCGGCGGTCTGGCCGTCGAGCACGTGGTGGCCGTCCCTGAGGTAGTCGCCCCAGAGGTCGGGCACGTCGACGTTGCCGTAGGTGAGGTAGGCGGGGACGGGCATGGCGGCGAACAGGCGGGCGTACTGCTCGCGGGCGGCGCGCTCGATGTGCTCGCGCGGGTCGCCGCCGAGAGCGGCCCACAGCGCGGCCGACATCCGCCGCGACTCCTCCATGAGGCCGGCGGTGCGCAGCCGGACGTACTCGGTGGCCCGCTCGGCGCCGAACAGGTCGGCGAAGATGCCCTGGGAGTGGTCGGCGTAGTCGATGAACAGCAGCAGGTCGCCGAGGCAGACCAGCGCGTCGGCACCGTCGGCGGCGCGGGCGAGGGCGTCGGCGCGCCCGTGGACGTCACTGACGACATGGACCCGCATGACCGACATCGTAAATCGCGGAGGGGCGGCCGACGCGGTTAACCTATCGCTTGGCCGGTGAGAAGAAACCGCCCTTCGTGACCGGCCGCACAGCATAAGGACACTGATAGCGTGGAACGCCCTGGATACAGGCCCTGTGACGAAACCACCGGCGGGTGCGCCCCGAGGAGTTGATCGTGCGCGAGTACACCGTTCCCGTGCTGGTGGACGTCCCTGCGTCCGCCAACTGCGCCGACGCCGTCTTCACGCGCGGCGAGCAGGAGCCCGCCGCCGTGGTGATCAACCGCAAGAGCGGCGACGCCTGGGTTCCGGTCACGGCCGCCGAGTTCCGCGACCAGGTCGCCGGGGTCGCCAAGGGGCTGATCGACGCCGGCGTCGGGCCCGGCGACCGCGTGGCCCTGATGTCGCGCACCCGCTACGAGTGGACGGTCGCCGACTACGCCATCTGGGCGGCGGGCGGCGTCGGCGTGCCGATCTACGAGACGTCCTCGGCCGACCAGGTGAACTGGATCATCGCCGACAGCGGCGCCACGTGCGTGATCGTCGAGTCCGAAGGGCACGAGGAGGTCGTCCGGCAGGCCACCGCCGCGATGGCCGAGCCGCCGTCGATCTGGCGTGTCGACGACGGCGGGTTCGCCCGGCTGACCGCGGGCGGCGCCGACGTCCCCGAGGAGACGCTGAAGGAACGCCGCCTCGCGCGCGGCGGCCGCGACCTCGCCACGATCATCTACACCTCCGGCACGACCGGCCGTCCCAAGGGCTGCCGCCTCACCCACGACAACCTGCTGTTCACCGCGCACAACGTCGCGCGCGGCCCGCTGGAGGCGCTGTTCGAGGTGGACGGGCGCGCCGCGCTGCTGTTCCTGCCGCTCGCGCACAGCTTCGCCCGGCTCATCCAGATCGTCCTCATCGAGACCGGCACCGTGCTCGCGCACACTCCGAACATGAAGAACGTCGGGCCGGACCTGCAGGCGTTCAAGCCCACTTTCCTGCTCGGCGTCCCGCGCGTCTTCGAGAAGGTCTACAACGCGGCCGAGCAGAAGGCGTCGGCCGGGGGCGGCCTGAAGAGCAAGATCTTCCACCGCGCGGCGGCCGTCGCGATCGAGTGGAGCAAGGCCGAGAGCTCCGGCGGGGCGGGCGCGGGGCTGCGGCTCAAGCGCTCGTTGTACGACCGGCTGGTGTACTCCAAGCTGCGCGCGGCGACCGGCGGGCGGCTGAACGCGGCGGTGTCGGGCGGCTCGGCCCTCGGCGAGCGGCTCGGCAACTTCTTCAGGGGCGCGGGCATCGAGGTCTTCGAGGGCTGGGGGCTCACCGAGACCTCCGCACCCTCGACGGTGAACATCCCGGGCGCCAACAAGATCGGCACGGTGGGCAAGCCGTTCCCCGGCGTCACGATCGGCGTGGCCGACGACGGCGAGGTGCTGGTCAAGGGCCGCCACGTCTTCGAGGGGTACTGGAACAACCCGGAGGCCACGGCAGAGGCGATCGACCCCGACGGCTGGTTCCACACCGGCGACGTCGGCGAGCTGGACAACGACGGCTACCTGCGCATCACCGGCAGGAAGAAGGAGCTGATCGTCACCGCCGGGGGCAAGAACGTCGCGCCGGCCCCCCTGGAGGACCGCATCCGGGCCCACCCGCTGGTCAGCCAGGCCATGGTGGTCGGCGACGACCGTCCCTTCGTCGCCGCGCTGGTCACGCTGGACCCCGAGGCGATGGAGCAGTGGAAGGCCGCCAACGGCAGGACCGGCGCCTCCCTGGCGGAGCTGTGCGCCGACCCGGCCGTCATCGCCGCGGTGCAGACCGCCGTGGACGACGCCAACACGCTGGTCTCCAAGGCCGAGCAGGTCAAGAAGTTCGTGATCCTCGACACCGACTTCACCGAAGACAGCGGCCACCTGACCCCGTCGCTGAAGGTCAAGCGCAACCTGGTCGTACGCGACTTCGGCAAGCAGATCGAGGACCTGTACTCGGTCGACACGCGGGTCTGACGGGCGTCCCGGTGAGTCCTGCGGGCGTGCCCGCGCGGGTCTGGCGGGCGTCCCGGCGCCCGCCGAGTACGGTGGCCGGATGTGGTTGAAGGCATGTCTCAACGGCGGCCGCGCGCCCGGCGATCACCCGGCGCTGCCGCTCACCCCTGACGAGCTGGCCGCCGACGCCCGGGCCGTGGCCGGGCAGGGGGCGTCGGCCGTCCACGCCCATCCCCGCGACGCGGCCGGACGCGAGTCGCTGGACGCCTCCGACATCGGGGCCGCCGTCGCCGCGATCCGCGCCGCCGTCCCGATGCTGCCCACCGGCGTCTCCACGGGCCTGTGGATCACCGGCGGGGACGTGGACGCGCGCCTGGCCGCCGTGCGGCGGTGGGCGTCCCTGCCCGACGCCGAGCGCCCGGACTTCGCGTCGTGCAACCTGTCCGAGCCCGGCTTCACGGACCTCGCCGTGACGCTGCTGGACGGCGGGATCGGCGTCGAGGCCGGGGTGTGGTCACCGCAGGACGCCGACGCGCTGGCCGCCTCGGGCGTGGCCGGGCGGGTGGTGCGCGTCCTGGTCGAGATCATCGACGTGCCGGCCGACGAGGCCGTCCCCGCGGCGGCCCGCGTCCTGCACCGGCTGGACGCCCTCGGCGTCACGGCGGCGCGGCTGCTGCACGGCGGGGGCACGGCCACCTGGCCGCTGCTGGAGGAGGCCGCGCGCCTGGGCCTGCCCGGCCGGGTCGGGCTGGAGGACGTGCTGTGCGGCCCGTCCGGCGAGCCGGTGTCGGGGAACGCCGAACTGGTCCGGCTCGCCCTGGCGCTCTCTTCGCGTGGTTAGAAGTCCGGGCCACAAAATCGTCCTCGCCCCTCGAACTCCCCGTTTCGAGGGGGCGTCGCACCGGCCGAATCGAGCGGATCGGGCATGTCCGCCATCCGTGCACTGTGCACGGCCCTCTGGGAGGCGCGACCATCTTCCGCGTCAGGCTCGCGCGCGTCCGCACGGGGATCGCGGAGGACGTCCTCCACCTTCAGGCTCGTGAACCGCACTCCTCCAGGCCTGGCGACGGAGAACATGGGACGGCGGCCTGGACGGTCGTGGGCCGTGATGGTGACCA
This sequence comes from Sphaerisporangium sp. NPDC051017, assembly GCF_040683095.1. NCBI lineage: Bacteria > Bacillati > Actinomycetota > Actinomycetes > Streptosporangiales > Streptosporangiaceae > Sphaerisporangium > Sphaerisporangium sp. NPDC051017. Next base: position 70,878 of record NZ_JBFBCI010000007.1, on the reverse strand, counting down.
GAAGACGGGTTCCCTCGTAGACGTCCAGGCAGGGAGGCTCCTGAACGCGGGCGCTGTGGTTCCAGCGCAGCGAAAGGCGGACCCGGTCGACCAGCAGGCAGCGCAGGCCGTAGGACGCCATGGCATCGCGGACACCGGCGAGTGCCTCGCGCTGTATCTGGGCGCGGCGCGCACTGATGCCCTCTCCCATCAGGTTCACGAGCGCCCGCCCGGCCAGGTCGAGGACTCCGCCTCGCGCATGTACGAGGTCAGGGCCTCGGGGGTGCGGGCCTCGACCCGGGCGGGTTCCACTCCGCGTATCAGGGCTATGGCGTGGAAACGGCGGTCGTAGAGCCCGTACCAGATCATCCAGCCGGGTTCGAGGTGGTCGAGGTGAGCCGCGTGCGCGGTGGCGGCGGGGTCGAAGACCTTGGGACTCACCGTCGTCACCAACTGCCCGCCCAGGCGGTGGCGGCCTCGGACTCGCCGGTCCGGCGAGGAGGCGGGGTGCTGGACGTACCGGTCCCCTTGATCATCACGCCCGCCATGGGAGCCACCACGTGTCCCGGCGCCCCCGTACGTCCTGGCCCCGACGTGTCCGGACTTGGACATGATCAACCGCATCCCTTCGATTCGGCGGCGAAATAGAGTTACGTTGCGCTACGCGATAAGCGCGAAGCGTGCCCGCTTGTGCCATGGTGAGAGATCGTCGAGTTCGTTCCAAGCGCTATGACTTGGCCGGAGCGATCGGCCGATCACGACCAAATCGAGGAGGTCCCGATGCCCCGCTCCCCCGACCCGGTGGACCCGTCACTTTCGCCGTGGCACCTGTTCGGCGCGGCCGTGCGCCACTGGCGCGAGCTGCGAGGAATGTCCCTGCAGGAGGTCGGCAAAAAGATCATCTTCGACTGGTCCGTGCTGGCCAGATGGGAACGGGGCGAGCGAAAGCCTCCACGGGACGCGGTCGAGCGCCTGGACTACCTGTTCGAAGCAGGCGGCTTCCTGGTGGCTTTGCACGCATTCGCGACCGCCATACCAACCTCCGAGCCAGCTAACAAAGCGATGCCCGAGTGGAATCCTGACGCCATGGACCAACTACGCCGTCAACTACTCACCGGCCTGGCAGCGGCAGGCGCGGCCGCCGCCCTGCCGCCTTCGCAAGGGTTGGAGCATCTGCGTGCCTTGGTGAACTCGGGAGTCGGCTCGGAAAGCCTGACAGACTGGGAGGAAACCGCCGAGGAGTACGCGCAGGCCGTCGTAACCCGGCCGCGCGCGCAGGTCGTCACCGACGTCGCGCTCGATCTTCTGGTTCTTCAGAAGGCCATGCGGACGGCGGTTCCCGGCCCCGAGCAGACCGGCTGGCTCCGCGTCAACGCCCGCCTGACGTTCATCATGGCGCATTGTCTCGGCGCCGACGGGCAGAAGCACGAGTCGCGCCAGTGGTGGAACACGGCTCGTCGCGCCGCACAGCAGTCCGGCGACCATGAACTTGTGGCCGCCGCCTGCGGATACGAGGCGATGCAGGCCTTGTGCGAACAACGCCCCGCCGCCGTGATCGTCAGACTCGCGGAGGCCGCGAGGACGGCGGCAGCGGGTCGTCCGTCCGCAGGGGTGGCCGAGGCGCATGGAGCGGTCGCCCAGGTACACGCCCGTCTCGGTGACATGAAGACCGCGGAGCGGGCGCTCGCCGCGCAGGCAGAGGTGTTCGAGCGCCTGCCGGACGTGGTCACCGGGAACCGTATGGCGCTGGGCGGTTGGCCGGAGGCCCGGCTGCTGCACACCCGCAGCTACGTGCTCACATACTCGAAGAACAACCGAGCCGGGCATGCTCACGAAGAGGCGTTGAAGTCCTACCCCGCCGCTCGTGTGCGGCCCATCGCTCAGATCCAGCTACATCAGGCGCTGATGCAGGTCAGGTCGGGAGACCTCGCGGGCGGTCTGGACCATGCGATCACGGTGGTCGAAGGGCTGCCATCTGGAGATCGCTCCGCCTTCATCCAACGATCCGCAGCCGACGTGGCCGACGCCGTCCCGGCGCGGGACAGATCGAACCCACAGGTGGCCGAATACCGGCGCCGCCTCGGCCTTCCCATCCCGGAAGGGGTCTGATGGAACTGCGATTCATCCACAAGGACGGCTTGGACGCGGCCGAAGTCGTCAGTGACGAGTACGCCGACGTCTACCTCGATATCCGGGCCGAGGCTCCGTACAACTCCGGGCCGAACTTCCAGCGGCACCGGTATCTGGACCGCACGCGCCGTCAACTGGAAGGCAAGGGGTTCCATCTCGTGGCGGCACGGGACGGTGACGTTCTGGCGGGGTTCGCGTTCGGGCTGACGTTTCCGGCGGATCGGTGGTGGGGTGGGGATGTCACACCACCGCCCGCCGAGGTGCTCGCCGAGGAGAAGTTCGCGGTCATCGAACTCAACCTTCGCCGCGAATACCGAGGTCAGGGCCACGGCAGACGGCTTCTCTCCGAACTCCTCCAGGACCGCCCCGAACCCTGGGCCATGCTCCTGTCCCTCCCCGCCGTCCCGGCGCACGCGATGTACGAACACTGGGGCTGGCAGGTCGTGGGCACCGTCCGTCCCTTCCCGGACGCGGACCTGGCCGATGTGATGGCGCGCCCGACCCCGCACTGACCGGCCGGCCGTCCGGAATGCGGGAGGCAGCCGCCCCTTACCGAAAGAGGACAGACCGCTACCGAAAAGCACCGACCGCGCGGGGCCCGGTGGGATCGCGCGGTCGATCCCGGCCGTGCGCCGGAGGGGCTCGTGGGCCGGGCGGGGTTCGTTCAGGTGCCCAGGACTCGGCGGGTCCAGTTGGCGCGGGTGCCGCTGGTGCAGGCCCCCCCGAGGAGGCACCGCGCGACCCCCGCGTGAACGTAGGGGTACTCGCGCCGACGTGGATCAGGTGATGGAAAGGATCAGGAGAAAACCTCGACCTGGCATCGAGCGGCGTTGCCCCTGGCCATTCTCGCGTCGCCGGTGACAAGGGGGCACGCGAGCGACTCGGCCAGTGCCAGATAAAGGGCGTCGTAGGCGCTGTGATTACCCCTGAGCTGCCACGCACGCCCAAGGTACGAAGGCAGCGAGGCCCGCTTGAGAGGCATGACCTCCAGCAGTCCGACGGCGGTCTCGGCCCGGTCAACCGGCAACTTTCCCGCCAGAGCGAGGGCACGGAGCACCGATAGTACCTCGGCGTCGATGTGCGCGGGTGCCACGAGAGCCTCTCCGACCAGCCTCTTACGCACGGCCTCGGCGGAGGGGCCCTCCTCTGCGAGGACCTTGACCAGGGCACTGGCATCGATCACGATCAAAGATCGGCCCGTCCACGATCCAGCGCATCGAGGATGTCCGACGTCGATACGGTGTCGACGGCGTTCGCTCGCGTGCGATCGAGGATCTCCTCCAGGCTGGGCTGACGTGCGTCGGCGATCAGCTTACCGAGCAGGTACTCCTGCAGAGACTGCCGAGCACGCATCGCCCGTTCCTTGTAGGTGAGATAGACCTCGTCCGGAATGTTCCTGATTTGTATCGTCGCCATAGCGCTATAGTAGCGCGAAAGCGCGGAATAAGCGCTACCACCCCGCGGTGAAAACCTCCCTCATAAGACGCCTCGGTGGTCGGCGGCCTTAGACAGGGATCCAGAGATTCGCCCCTACTCGAACAATGCTTCCTACAGCTATGACTTGGCCGGAGGGATCGGCCGATCACGGCCAAATCGAGGAGGTCCCGATGCCCTGCTCCCCCGGCCGGGTGGGGGTCAGGTGCCGAGGATGCGGCGGGTCCAGTTGGTGCGGGTTTCGTTGGCGGCCGCGGATACCGCCGCGTGGGGGGCCATGACGGAGAAGCCGTGGAGGCCGCCGGCCCAGACGTGCAGGTCGGCCACGCCGCCGGCCGCCCAGATGCCCATCGCGTACGCGACGTCCTCGTCGCGGAAGACCTCGGCGGAGCCGACGTCGATGAACGCGGGCGGTAGGCCCGACAGGTCCGTGGCGCGGGCGGGCGCGGCGTAGATCGACACCTTGTCGGTGCCGCGCCGGTCGCCGAGCAGCGCGGTCCAGCCGGTCTCGTTGCTGCCCCGGTCCCAGATGCCGATGCCGTCGTACTGGTGACTGGAGAGGGTCTCGTTGCGGTCGTCGAGCATGGGGCAGATCAGGAGCTGGCCGATCAGGCGCGGGCCCCCGCGGTCGCGGGCGAGCAGGGCCACCCCGGCGGCGAGTCCTCCCCCGGCGCTGATCCCGGCGACCAGGATGCGCTCCGGGTCGGCGCCGAGCTCCCGGGCGTGCGCGGCCGTCCACAGCAGGCCCGCGTAGCAGTCCTCGACCGGCGCGGGGTCGGGGTTCTCGGGGGCGAGCCGATACTCGACCGAGACGACCACGGCGCCCAGCTCGACCGCCCATTCGACCAGCATGCGGTCTATGCCCATGAAGCGGTCGCCCATCACCATGCCGCCGCCGTGGATGTTGTAGACGCACGGCGCGCCCGGCGGCAGGTCGCGCCGCTTGAACACCGACAGCGTTATGTCGGGGTCGCCCTCGGGACCGGGCACCACGTGCTCGACGTGGGTGATCCCGTACTGGTCCAGGATCGGCTCGATGGGCGGACTCGCCACGCCGGCCCTGCTCGACTGGATGAGGTCTTCGGCGAGCGTCAGGGAGACCTGCGCCCCAGGCTCCGCGCCCTGGACCGCGGCGAACTGCTGCATGACGACCGCGAGCGCGGCCTCCAGCTCGCTGTCGTACGGGGGTCGGGGTATGGTCGTCATCGCACTCCTCAAGTCGTGTCCCAGCCGCTACGGGACGTACGATCATGCTGGTCCTGGACCTGCCCGCCCGGCAACCGCCACCTGACCCGGCTTCCGCCCGGCCCGCCCGCCACCCGGCGGTCCCGCGAATGTCAGTCGAAGCGGTTCGTCGCGAGCTGCCACAGGGTGAGGGCGAGGGTCAGGCGTACCCGGCCGGGCGAGGTGCGCAGGTCGTAGCCGAGGGCCGCCGAGTACTCGGCCGCCCTCGCCTGCACCGTCGAGTGGTGCAGCCCGGCGTCGGCCGCCGCCGATCGCAGGCTTCCGGTGACCGCGATGGATTCCAGCAGGTCATGGGCGTGCCGCGAGGAGGCGATGACGGACCCGACCGTCTTGACGTCCGGCATGCCGGCGACGTCGGCGGCGTCCGCCAGGCGGGCGATGTCGGCCAGCACGCCCAGATCGTCCGCACGGACGACGGGCCACCGCGCGTTGGTGAGCCGGAGGGCGATCACGGCATGCGCCCACGATTCGTGCAGGAGGGCGGGCACCCGCGCCTCGCCGACCCCGAGCCGATCAGCGGCGCCCAGGCCGGAGGAGGCATTGGACGCGGTGATGGTGCCGGGCGGGATGCCGGTGCGAGACGCGCTGCCGGTGCCGACGGCGGTGTCGGTGCCGGCGTCGAGGATGGTCGCCCGCAGGATCCCCACCGTCGTCTCGATGAGCGCGTGGGGGCCGTCCGCGGCAAGGCTCCGGGCCGCGGGCGTGCGCCCGCCAGGGGTGGGACGGACGGCGGGGGCAAGTGGCCGGATGGCGGGGGCGTGGCCGCCGGGGGCGAGGGCTTGGCCGGCGGGAGTGGCGAGGACGCGGTACTCGTGGGCGGCGCCGAGGCGCAGGTGGACGGCGGCGAGCTTGCGCGCGTCGGCGCCGGATGACGGGTCGAGGAGGATTTCGACGGCCTGGCTCGTCGTCGCGACGCCGTTGAGGCGGTCCAGCGTGACGCCGAGCGCGATCGCGGCGCGTTCGAGGATCATCTCGTCGTTCGCGTGCGCCTCGCCCTCGCGTTCGAGCCAGACCACCCCGTCGGCGCCGACCGCATGGCTCGGCCGGCCCGCGAAGTCGGACGGGACCGGCTCGCGCGTCCGCGCGCCGGCGGACGTGACGCGCATGCGCCGCCCGCCCGCGATGAACGCCGCCGGGCTCCCGGCGAGGACCGCAGCGCCCCGGATCAACGCCTCCAGCCCCGCCTGACGCTGAACGAGCGCGTCGAAGTAGGTAATGATCTTCAACCCCTCGCCGGCGACGGGATCGAGGGCGGTAAGACGTCCACGAAGCTCCTCCATCAGCGGCTCCCACCTCTCTCGGACTCATCAGCCTAAACCCGCCCCAACCCCGTCCGCCGACGCGAACCATCCCCTCCACCCTGGCGGCGACTCGCCCCCTCGCCCGAGCCCACCGATCCCCTCAAAGATGTCCGCCGTTCCCAATCCGCTCGGTAGGCTCTAAGAGCCAGGAGAGGAGCCGCGATCATGGCGGCACAACCGCAGGACTTCGCCCCCATCGGGGTCTCCATGCCCGAGAAGAACCTGCGAGCGATCCGCGCCGCTCTGGTGGTGCCACAGGATCGTGCCGCTTTCGACTCCGGTCTCAAGGCGGTCCTCGACGAGGTTCGGGTGAGCCTGGATCTCAGCGCGTTGAACGACTTCGTCCACCGCTGGTGGATCTCAGCGTGCGACTCGGTGAAAGACCCGGAAGGTCGCCGCCGCATGCATGTCAAAGCCGAGCAGGTTCTCGCCGGGGAGCCGACGTCTTCGGGCAGGCCGTGGCGGGACGTGCTGGCCGCGCGTGGAGTCGAGCTGTAGGTGTACGAGATCGCGCTGGACCCGATCGTCGAGGAACAGATCTCCGCTCGTTGTATCCACTGGCCGAGCTTTCGCGCTACTGGAGACGGCTCCCTGGAGCGGTTCGCCCTACGACCCGGCGAACCCCAAGGCCAACATGCTGACCCATAGCTTCGGCGAGCGTGGCCTCGCCACCTACCTGGTGTTGGAGGAGCAACGCGAGGTCTACGTCATCCGTCTCGAATGGCCGTGAGGGCCGTGGGGTTGGGGCAAGATTCGGGATAGGGCGTCATGGCCGGTGCCGCCTCCTCGGGTGCGGGCGCGCTGATCGTGTCGAGCCTTGCCATCCACAACATTCCCGACCCGCAGGGACGGCTGCGCGCGATCCGCGAGGCCGACCGATGTCAGTCCCGCGATCACGGTGGATCAGTCCTTTATGGCGCCGCCGAGGCCGGTGACGAGTCTGCGCTGGACGGCGATGAAGAAGATCAGGACGGGGACGGTCATGAGGGTCGAGGCGGCCATGATACCGCCCCAGTCGTTCTCGTCGGGTTTGAAGAAGACGAGCAGGGCGGCGGGCAGGGTCTGGTTCTCCTTGGCCGAAATGATGAAGGTGCGGGCGAAGATGAAGTCGTTCCAGGCGGTGATGAACGAGAACACGCTGGTCGCGACCAGCCCGGGAGCCACCAGCGGGAACACGATCCGCCACAGGACGACGGCCCGGCTGGCGCCGTCGATCGTGGCGGCCTCCTCCAGCGCCTCGGGGACCGCCGCCACGAAGCCGCGCATCATCCAGATCGCGAACGGCAGCGAGAAGGCCAGATGCACCAGGACGAGGGAGCCGAGCGTGTTGAGCCCGGCGGCGGGGACGACGGCGCCGAGGTCGCGGACCAGGAAGAACAGCGGGATGGTGAGCGCCTCGACCGGCACCATCTGGGCGATCAGGAACATGATCAGCACGGTGGTGCGGAGGCGGAACCGGAAGCGGGTCACGGCCACGGCGGCGAGGAAGGCCACGACGCCGGACAGCACGACGACGGTGAGCGCGACGCCGAGGCTGTTGAGGAAGTAGCGGGCGAAGTTCTCCCCGCCGAGGACGCGGCGGAAGTGGTCGAGGGTGGGGTGCAGGGTCCACGGGCGGACCTCCAGCGACTGGATCTCGCCCGGCGGCTTGAACGCCGAGAGCACCATCCATTGAACTCCTCCCCGGCCTGAAGGCCGGAGATTCTCCCGTCGCGTCGCGGTCAAGCGGCGCGCGGGGGTTGACGCTTCACAGACCGGGCAGCCCCGAGGTCTCCACGTCCTGACACCACAGTCCCTGCGGCGTTGCGAATGTTGATCGCGGCGTTGGTGTCGGCGTGGCCGGTCCACCCGCATCCGGGGTCGGTGCAGGAGAACCGGGTGCCGTCACGGGAGGCCGGGTCGCGGTGCCCGCACCGGTGGCAGGTCTGCGAGGTGCCCGGGGCGGGCACCTTCACCACCAGCCCGCCGCGATCACGGGTCTTGTACTCCAGCAGGGTGACCGTGCGGCCCCACGCCTCGCCGCTCATGGCACGGTTCAGCCCTGCCTTCCGCGTCACGTTCCGGCCGGGGTGTTCGATGGTGCCCGTGGCGGAGCGGACCATGTTCGTGATCTTCAGGTCCTCCACCACGACCACGCCGAAGGTGCCGGCGAGTTCGGTGGTGGTCTTGTGCTGCCAGTCGAGGGCTCGGCGCTTGGCTGTCGCGCGGGCCTTGGCGATCTGGTCGTAGGTGCGGGTCAGCCGTTTGGACGTGGGCCGGCCGGGAGTGCGGGTGCGGCGCTGGCGGGCGGACTTCTTCTCCAGGCGGCGCAGGTGTTCTTTCTCGCCGCCGGTGAGCCAGGGCCCGTGCTCACGCGGGGTGCCGTCCGACAGGGCCAGGGCGACGTTGATTCCCCGGTCGATCCCGACCCGCGGGCCGGAGTGGCGGACCGGGGCAGGCACCTGGCGTTCGGTCCGGAACACGATGTGCCAGCCGCCGGCTTGTTTGACCAGGCGGGCTCCGGTGATCCGCCCGGCCGGGCCGCCCTTGGTGACGCCGGGCAGGTCCTTGGTCCACCGGAACCGCACCCGCCCGGCCTTGGGGAGGCTGACCGCACCCCACCGCCGGTCGACCCGCTTGATCTGCAGATCGCGGGCCTGGGGCACATCCACAGCGGGCCGGGATCGCAACCGGGCCTTGAACCTCGGGCGCCCCGCGGGGTGATCAGGGTCGAAGAAGTTCGCCCACGCCTGCCGGTAGGTCTTCAGCACGGCTTGGGCCGCCTGGGCGGGCAGCCGGCCCATCCAGGGCATCTCATGGCGGGCCGCCCGGATCGCCTCGTCGCAGTCCTTCAGCGTCGCCAACCGGCCCTGCCGGAAGGTGGCGTACTCGTGGAGCAGGTTCCACAGTGCGCGGGCGGTGTGCGCCTGACCGTCCAGCACGGCCGTCTGGGCCGTGCTCAACTCCAGGCGGGCGACATGCGCCCGCGTCTGCTTTACCTTCTCCACACCGTGATCGTATCGTTTCGTTGCGTCACCGGGAGGGAAACGGACCCGGATGTGCGCACCGGACGGCATGTCGTCTCCAACCTCCACACCCATTTGGTATTCGTCACGAACTACCGGCGCGGGGCCTTCACCGGCCCGATGCCGATCCGATGCGAACAGATCATGCGGGAGGTTGAACTCGGTGAGTTCAACGGCGAGGACGGCCACGTCCACCTGCTGGTCCGCTATCAGGTCGCCTTGTCCAAGCTGGTCAACTCGTTGAAGGGGCTTACGGCTCGGATGCTGCGCAAGGAGTTCGGCGCCCACGTCCGCGAATACCTGCAGGGTGATCATTTCCGGTCCGGCTCCTACTTCGCCGGGCCGGTCGGCGGGGCCCCGCCGACCGTGCTCGAGCAGTACATCGAGCAGCAGAAACGACCGATCTGATCGGGGTGGACGCCGGTTCACCTGACAGCGACAATCGGCTGTTCTTGCCCCGCTACGCGGGACGGTCCGCTTCACGCCCGGCCTGAAGGCCGGAGCACTACGGACAAACCTAGAGCGAGTCGGGCTCGTCGAAGAGCCACACGCGCAATGTTCCGGACTTGTCGTCGCCGCCACTCGCCGCCGGGGCTGTCGTCGCGGATCACGGCGGCGCGGGTCCGTCATCTCGGGCCGCTGGTGGCGGAGGCCGCCTCGCGCGTCTCCAGGAAGCTGGGGGGCGAGCCGCCCGTCCGCCCGGCGGGGCCGCACGCACGCTGACCGGGGCCTGCAGAGGGGGCCGGCCCCGGTCGGCGCCCTTCCGGGGCGCCCTTCCGAGGCGTCTTTCCACGGCGTCTTTCCACGGCGTCTTTCCACGGCGTCCTGACGGCCACGTACACGGACACCGACCCCGATACCGGCCTTGACGTGCGGAAACACTCGGGAAACGCTCGCAGATGTGGAGTCGCGTGCGAACGTGGGGGAACGTGTCGTACTTCGTGCGGGAAAGTGGTGGATCGTGCCGGGCCTGTTCGGGGGGCGGCCATAGGCACGGTCAGTCCAGAAGCTCGGAGAAGCGGTCGGCGACCAGGTCCCAGCGCCACTCGCGCTCGATCCACGCGCGCCCGCGCTCCCCCATCCGCCGCGCCCGCCCGGGGTCCGCCAGCAGCGAGGCGAGCGCGCCGGCGACCTGCTCGGGCCGCTCGCCGTCCACCAGCAGGCCGGTCTCGCCGTCGCGGACGGCGTCGGGCGCGCCGCCCGAGGAGCCCGCGACGACCGGCAGCCCGGTCGCGGAGGCCTCCAGGTAGACGATGCCGAGCCCCTCGACGTCCAGGCCGCGCAGGCGCGTGCGGCAGGGCATGGCGAACACGTCCCCGGCGTCGTAGTAGGCGGGCAGGCTGCCCCAGGGCACCGGCCCGGTGATGATCACCGATCCGGCGAGGCCGCGCGCCCCGACCGTCCGCACCAGGGCCCGCCGGGACGGACCACCGCCGACCAGCAGCAGCACCGCGTCCGGGACGGCCCGCAGGACGGCCGGCCAGCAGCGCACCAGCGTGTCCTGGCCCTTGCGCGGCACCAGCCGGGACACGCACACCACGACCGGCCGGTCGCCGAGCCCGAGCGCCTCCCGCACCGCCGCGCCCCCGGCCCCCGGGCGGAACACGCTCGTGTCCACGCCCGGCGTCAGCCGGACCAGGCGCGACGGCGGGACGACCCGCGCCAGCCGTTCCCTGGTGTACTCGCCGAGGTAGGTGATGGCGTCGGCGTGCGCGCCGATCCTGGCGAGCAGGCCGCGCGCCCCCGGCACCCCGGCCCAGGCGGCCTCGTGGCCGTGGGTCAGCATGACCACCCGCCGGGCCCCGGCCGCGCGCAACGCCGGAGCGAGCAGGCCGAGCGGCGCGGCGGCGCCGAAGACGACGGTCTCGCACTTCTGCTCGCGCACCAGCGCCGCCGCCCGCCGGGCGACCCCGGGCAGGGGCAGCATGAGCGACGTGGGGTGGCGCACCACGGGGTACGGGCGGCGGGCGTCGAACTCCTCCCAGCCGGGCCAGCGCGAGGCGTACACGACGGTGGAGCCCGGCGGGCGGCGCTCGGCGAGGGCGTGGACGAACGCCTGGATGCCTCCCGGGCGCGGCGGGAAGTCGTTGGTGACGATCAGCGTGCGGCCCTGCGGGGTCACGGCTCCGGCAGCCCGTTCTGGCGGGCCCAGAAACGCGCCAGGGCGATGCGCTGCGGGGGCGTGGGGTGGGAGGCGTACAGGATGTACTCGAGGGCGTCCGGCGACAGATCGGAGAGGTTCGTGACGGCCAGCCGCCGCTGCATCGCGACGAACGTCGCCGGGTCGCGGGTCAGGTCCAGCGCGTGCAGGTCGGCCCTGGCCTCCACCGCGCGGCTGACGACGTTCTCGGCGGGGCCGGACAGGACGGTGGCGACGGCCATCAGCCCGAGCAGCAGCCCCACGGCGCGCGGGTCGCCCACGGAGGGCACCCGGGCGCGGCGCCGGAGGCTGGGAGCGCCGGCCACGAGGAACAGCAGGCACGCCCCGGCCGCGGCCCCGAGCGCGCCGACCAGCGTGCCGTACAGGACGTCGCCCCGCTTGGCGTGGCCGAGCTCGTGCGCGACGACCAGCTCGACCTCCTTCTCGGGGGCGCGCAGGAGCGTGTCGTAGACGACGATGCGCCGCGTCGCCCCGAAGCCGGAGACGTAGGCGTTGAGGGCGGTGGTCCTGCGCGAGGCGTCGGCGACCAGGACGTCCTTGACCGGGACGCCGTCGCGGGCGGCCATGGCGATCAGGTCCGCGCGCAGCGGCCCGGCGGGCATCGGCCGGAATTCGTTGAACAGCGGTTCCACGACGATCGGGTAGACGAAGGAGACCGCGACGGTGAACACGAAGGCGCCGATCGACGCCGGGATCCACCAGCGGGCGCGGAACCGGCGCGCCAGCCAGACCACGGCGAAGATCATGATGGCGGTCGTCACGACCTGGACGGCGAAGCCCTTCAGCCGGTCGGCGGACCACGCCGCCCAGTCCTGGGTGGAGAGCCCGTACGCGCGCAGGCGGGTCTCGTACCACATGCCGAGCGGCCACTTCAGCAGCAGGCTCACCGCCGAGAGGACGAGCACGCCGAGCGGGACGCGCAGCCACCACGGCCCCCTGAGGCGGTCGACGGCCCACGCGCCGAACGAGGTGAGGATGAACACGCCCGCCACGACCAGCGTGACCGCGAGCGACAGGTAGGCGGGCAGGCTGACGGCCGAGTCGAACGCTGCGGCCCGGTCGATCTGCGCGGCGGTGAAGTCGCGCGCGGGGTCCGGCCGCACCTCGCGGGCCCCGCTCAGGGCCTGCCACGGCGTCGTCACCGCGACGACCCCCGCCACCGCCGCGCCGAGCACGACCAGGGCGATGCCGGCCGCGCGCATTCCCCCGTCCATGCGCCGCCCCGGGCGGGTCTCCTCGATCAGCTCCCCCACCGATATCAGCCTTTCCGCCGTCGTCAGGACAGCTCCGCCTTCACGTATGCGCGCCAGGCGCCGGTGAACCGCCCGGCCGTCACCCCGAGCGCGCGCGGGAGGGCCCCCGCCGCGTCTGCCCTGTCTCCCCTCCTGAACTCACGGTAGAGGGCGACCAGGGCGGGTTCGCCGTAACGGGCCGCGACATACCGGCAGGCGAGCCACGCCTCCTCGTACGCCTGGGCCAGGCGCGGCGATCCGGGGGCGAAATCGTCCGGGCCGGGCAGCGCGGACGGCGTGCGGCCCGCGCGCACCTCGGCGGCCAGCTCGGCGGCGGCCTCGCGGACGGGGATGCCCGAGCGCAGGTAGCCCACGTAGTCGGCGAAGCCCTCGACCAGCCATTTCGGGGTGCGCGCGTCGGTCGCGGCCCCGGTGGCGACGTGCGTCAGCTCGTGGGCGAGGACGACGTCACGGCCGGCGTCGCTGAGGCGGGCGAACGAGCCCGGCTCGATGATCACGCGGTCGGTGGCGGCGACGGCGGCGAGGCCGTCCACCGAGGCGGGGGCCGCGAGCGTGGCCGCCTGCGCGGTGGTGGCGGGCACCAGGACCAGCGGGCGCACCGGCCCGGCGACCCGCGCGACGACGAGGCTCGCGCGGTCGGCCCTGCGGGCGAGGTCGGCGAGGTCTGCTTCGCTCGCGGTGGCCGTGCCGATCACCAGGGAGCGGGTTCCGCGGACAACGCGCGCGTGGCCCCAGATCTCCGGATGCTCGCCGGTCACGGCGTCCGGCGCCGGGGGCGTCGGGGGCACGGTCGGCGCGGTCAGGGGCGTGGCCGCGGACATGCCCGGGGGCGCAGGGGGCAGGTGCGGGGATACGAACGCGGACGGGGGCGCCGGTGGGGGCACAGAGGGGGACGGGGGCGACGGGGGGACGGTCAGCGCGGCCAGCAGGCCCGCCAGCACGGTCCCCAGCCACACGACGCGCATGCGGGCAATCTACCTGGCCGCTCCCCCGCCGGGGCGCTCCCCGCGCGGCACGACCCGCTCCCCGGCCCGGTGCTTCGCCGTCTCCGCGTGTGTTCCGGACCGGAACGCCGAAGGCCCCGCCCGCCTCCGAGGGGAGTGGAGGCGGGCGGGGCCCCTGAGGGGCCGCCGCGTGGCCGGTGGGCGCGGGCGAAGGCTTCCGGGGAAAGGGCTCCTTGGAAGTTCCCCCGCGCTCCGGTCACGCTCCGGGGCGAACGGCTCCGACGAAACTGCTCTTGCGATAGCCGTTCAGCTTGTCGATCCGCACACGGGTCCCGCTGTGCGGAGAGTGGATCATCTTGCCGTGACCGACGTACATGCCGACGTGGCCCAGTCCGTAGAAGAACATCAGGTCGCCCGGCTTGAGGTGCTTCCAGGAGACCTTCTTCCGCACGGAGCGGAACTGGCTGGCCGCGATGCGCGGCAGCTTCACACCGGCCTTGCGCCAGGCGTACACGACCAGGCCTGAGCAGTCGAACGCACCGGGGCCGCTGGCACCCCACCGGTACGGGTCTCCGATCTGCTTCTTGGCCACTTCCACCGCGGTGTGCGCCTTGATCCGCTGTCTGGCGGCCCTGGTGAGCTTGGTGGTCTTGGTCGTCTTGGTCGTCTTGGAGGTCTTCCCGGTCTTGCCGGGCTTGATGACCTTGCCGACCTTGACCGAGCTCTGCGCCATGGCCGTGACGGCCGCGTCCGCCGAGGGTGCCTGCACCGGCACCACGGCGACGGATGCCGTCATGGTGAGGGCGGCACCGCTGAGGGAGAGCCGGGCGAATCTGGACAGGCTGGGGCTAGGGGTAGTGCTGGACAGGATCGCTCCTTGGTTCTTCCACTTACGCCTACCGGGTTAGCTGACGGATTCGGGCATGGAAGTAGCCCTACGGCGCAATGGCGCCGATTCACCCCCGACCCCTGGGGTAGGGGTCAATTGGTTCCCCGGCTCCGTGCTCCTTGCCGCACGGATTCGGCAGACCACCGCCTGTGGTTTTCTCGGTTTCCCTATGTGTTCACGGCGGCGGCCGAATGGATGGTCTTGCATAAGCCGGCCCCCGCGACGGTCCGGCCTACAACGCGACGGCATGGCGTGCTCGCCGCGGCCCAGAAGGTACAAGATTTGCCAATTTACGGCAAAGGGTCAGCCCGGTGAACGTAGATCAAATAACGCGATCTTCGCCAGATAACGCCTGCATATCAATGACGCCTGTTACCCGAATGTGATTCCCCTCACATATCCCGAAACTTGGCCCGATAGAAGTCCCACCGGCCACGGGAGTCACACGAGTTAGCGATCTTGGTCGCCCGGGACCGACCGCGCGGTCTCTCTAGAGATGCAAGTATGCAAGAGGTGTTTAGCAATTCCTCTTGCACAGTAATCGTTGTGCATGCCAGCGTGGGGCCATGGAGAACGAGAACGTCCGGCAGATCACCGACTCCCGCGTCCTGGCGGCCCTTGCCCACCCCCTACGCAGGCGGCTCATGGACGCCCTGCGGGTCTACGGGCCCTGCACGGTCAGCATGCTGGCCGACCACACCGGCCAGGCGGTCGCGAACGTCAGCCACCACCTGCGCGTCCTGGCCTCGGGAGAGCTGATCGAGGAGGCACCCGAGCTGGCCCGCGACCGGCGGGAACGCTGGTGGCGCCTGGTCGCGAACGCGATCCGCTGGTCCACGCGCGACTTCGAGGGCGACCCCGCCTCCGCGGCCATCGCCGGCGCGGCCGAGTCGCTCAACCTCGAACACCACGTCAACCTCGTGCGCGCCTACTACGCCTCCTCCGAGGAGGAGCGCGAGGCGTGGCACGGCGCGCCCTTCTCCACCGACAAGTGGCTGCGGCTGACGCCCTCGGAGCTGTCCGAGCTGTCCCACGAGGTCATCGGCCTCTACGAGCGCTGGGCCACGCGGGAGATCCCGGACGACGGCCGGCGCCGCGACCCGGTGTTCGTGTTCACCTTCGGCGTCCCGGGGCGCCCGTGAAGGCCCGCCGCGCCCGGCCCGCGTGGGCGCGCCCCGCCGGCACCGGTACCCTGCCCCCCGAAACCCCGAGCGCGGACGCCCGTCCCCCCGGGCTTCGGAGGCGCGGCGGGCTGCTACGCGAGCGCGACTTCCGGCTGCTGTGGGTCGGCGAGACGGCCGGCGCGTTCGGAAGCTCGGTCACCACTGTGGCCCTGCCGCTCGTGGCCATCACCGTCCTGCAGGCGAACGCGCTGGTCGTGGGCGTGCCGGCGGCCGAGATCGGGTGCCTGCCGTTCGTCCTGCTGATCCCGGCCGCGTTCCCGGGATGGGGGCTGGCGCCGGCGATGGGGGGCGGGTTCGTCATCGCCGCGGGGGTGGTGGCGGGCAACGTGATCAAGGGGAGTTTCCGGCAGGTGTACACGCCGCGTCACCTTCTGGGCCGGGCGTCGGTGTCCATGCAGTTCGTCAACCTCGGCACGATCCCGCTCGGCGCTCTGCTCGGCGGCGCGCTGGGCGACTCCCTCGGCGTGCGGCCCGCCATGTGGATCATGACCGGCGGGATGACCCTGACGGGCTTCATCCTGCTCGCGGGGCCTCTCAAGCGTGACCGCGACCTTCCCGATGCTCCCGCCGTGTCCTGAATTGGACAGCAATATGGACTAAGTCGCTCTTGCATCCAGGAAAGCGAGCCGAAGTCAATACTCGGTTTTGCGGAATTGTCATCAATTATCCCCACGAAGGGTACCGAGAACCTCACCCCCCGGCCGTACGTCAGAACGGGAATCTCTCGGAAAGCAAACCATTCCCCCATGTTCCGAGCTTTTCGCAGAAGTCAATTCGTCATATATCTCGATAGCACAGTATTACCCTGGAGCCATCGGCCGCAGCGGAACGGCTCCGTACAGAACGGCCCGGGCGGGCGGGCGGCCGGAGACCGGCTCAGAAGCGCTCGACGCCCTCCGGCCAGATGACCACGACCTCGCGCCCGTGGTCGCGGGCGTGCCGGATGGCGTCGGCCGTCCCCCCGAGCCCGCGCGCGGGCCTGCCGTCCCAGACGGCCGCGACGATCTCGGAGTTCTCGACGACGAAGCACCCGGCGGCGTGGTAGGCGGCCGCCCCCGGCTCCGCGAAGTCCAGCACCGTCACGACGCCGGCGGCGGCGAGCAGCCGGTGGTAGGCGTCCAGGTCCGGGCCCCGGAACGTCGCCTCGTACCCGCGGGACGGCACGACGACCCGCAACTCGCCTCCGAGGCGCAGGAGGATCTCGGCGAAGAGCTGATCGGCGCCCGCGGCAAGGCTGCTCCAGCCCACGAGCGGCGCCTCCAGAGCGGCCAGCAGCGCGCTCAGCTCCCGTTCTGCGTGGGCCCGGGCCCGCGGCGGCATCGACTGGTGCCCGGTGATCCCGACGACGGTCATGCACGCCCGTCCTCGGCCATCATCAGGTGACACCCGCCGAGCGTGGCGGGCGGCGGGCTTGTTGGCGGCACCAGGACCGGCATGCTCCGCTCCCCTTCGGGACCCGGCCGCGACGATCCGGGCCGTCCCTCACCCTAGACCGGCACACCGGCGGACGCGCGGGGTTACGCGCGGGTTTCCCCGCCGCTCACGCGGCCCGACGGAGCGTCAGGGCCGTACGGCCGCGAAGATGCCGTGGTAGGACGACAGCGGGACGACCTTCACGACGTCCCCCGTACGCGGGGCGTGCACCATCTTGCCGCCGCCCGCGTACATGCCGACGTGACCGAGCCCCGAGGCGAACAGCAGGTCGCCGGGCGCCAGGGCGTTCAGGGAGACCCTGCGCGAGGAGCCCCAGGAGTACTGCCCGGCTGCGGTCCGGGGAAGGCTGACGCCGGCCGCGCGCCAGGCCATCTGCGTGAGCCCCGAGCAGTCGAAGGAACCGGGACCGGTACCACCGTAGCGGTAGGGCTTGCCCACCTGCGCGAAGGCGTACTGCAGCGCCGCGCGGGCGTTGCCCGACGCCGGGCCGGTGTACTTGATGCCGGGGCTGTTGGGATTGCCGGGGTTGTAGGCGTTCAGCCGGCGCAGGAGCCGCTCCTGCTCGCCGACCAGCTTCTCGACGTCCTTCTTCTGCGTGCGCAGCTCGTTCAGCAGCTTGACCGCCTCGTCGTAGGCGTCCTTGGCGCCGTCGCGCTGGCCCCTGATGGAGCGGGTGGCCTCCTCGTACTCGGCCACCTTGTGCGCCCGGTCCGTCGCGAGCTGGTCGACCGAGGCGAGCCCGCTGAGCAGCGCCTCGGGGTCCCCCTGGGTGACCAGGTTGGGCAGCGCCAGCATGTCGCCCGACTGGTAGGTGCTCACCGCGACCGACACCAGGCCCGCGCGCAGGCTGTCCATGCGCTCCAGCTGCTGCTTGAACTTGCCGTTCAGCGCGTTGTAGTCCTTGCGGGCCTTCTTCCACTGCTCGCTGGCCTGGTTGTACTTCTCGACCACATGGTCGGCCTGGTCGTTGAGCTTGGCGAGCCTGGCCTTGGTCTGGGCGATGGTGGGCTTCGGCTTCGCCTCGGCCCCCACCGCCTGCGTCACCAGGACGGCGGCGATGAGGCCGGTGACCACTGGTATCCGCCCGACTCCCCGGACACGCGCAAGCACTGGGACGACAGCCCCCTCGAGTGAGACAAGTTAGACAACCTGGGGCGTGATCCTACAGAAAAGGCAAAGAAACCTGCACCTTTTCCCCACGAATTCGTCTGGCGCCCGCCGCCACCTGGCCGCCCGGACACCCGCGGTTCAGGGGAGCCTTCAGCCGTGGCCGGGGCGGGGTCCGTACGAGGGTCGGTCAGGCGCGGCCGAGGCGGCGCAGCAGGAGCGTGGAGGGCACGGGACGGGCGCCCATGCGGCGCACCGAATCGGCCACCTCGCGGTCGGAGGACACGACCGCCACCGCGCGCCCCGGCGGCTCGGCCCGGACGAGCTGCCGTATCAGGTCGTCGGCGATCTCTCCGGGCGCGCTGAACAGCACGCGGACGCCACGCGGCGCGGACACCTGCACGGGCCCGTTCAGCTCGGCGCCGTCGAACGCGCAGGTGAGCTCGACGCGCGTCTGCGCCGCCAGGCCGCCCAGCCCCGTGAGCAGGCGCGAGCGCTGGTCGAGCAACGTCAGCGAGGGGTAGCCGGTCTTCGTGACGTTGTACCCGTCGACGATCAGGTGGAGCTGCGGGAGCGCCAGGAGCTGGTCGAGCAGCGCCGGGTCGTCGTCGGCGAGCGCGCGGGCGGGCACGGCCCTGACCGACGGGCGGCCGGGGGCGACCGCGCTCACCGAGTCGGCCGGCCTGCTGATGGCGACGGGCAGCCCGAGCTCGCTGCGCAGCCCGGCCGCGGCGTCCTGCAGGCTGTCCAGCAGGACGCGGATGCGCGCGTCCTCGATGCTGCGCCCCTCGCGCGCCGCGCGGCGGCTGGCCTCGAGCTGCCGCTCGGCGTCGGTGAGGCGCTCGCGCAGCTTGCGCAGCTCGGTCTCGCCCGCGCTGGCGGCCGAGCTGACCGCCGCCCTGGCCTCCTGGGCGAGCGTCTCCAGCTCGGCGGCGCGCTCCTCGGCGACCCTGCCGCGCTCGCGGGCGTCGTGCAGCCGGCGGCGCAGGTCGGCGACCTCGGCGCGGGACGCCTTGAGCTGCTCGCGCAGGCGGTCGGCCTCCTCCTTGGCCGCGGTCTTCTGGGCGGCGAGCTGCTCGCGCAGCCGTGTCAGCGTCTGCTCCTGCGCGTTGCCCTCGGCGGCGGCCGCCACCTGCTCCAGGTCGGCGCGGGCGGTCTCCACCAGGTCCGGCCAGCCGGGCGGGCGGGTCAGGTAGGCCGCGGCCGCCACGAGCACCGGCTCGGCGGCGGGGGGCACGTTGCCTTCCTCCAGGCTGGCGACCAGCTCGGGCCAGGCGTCGTTGAGCGCCTCGGCGACGATCTCGCGGAACTCCTTGTCCGTCTCCAGCTGGGCGGCGATCGGCGCGCTGCCCAGGCGGGCGCGCTTGCGCGGGTCGAACCTGGCGATGCCACGCAGCGGCGGCGGAATCGCCGCGGGCTGCATCGAGCCGAGCACCTGGGCCGCGAGCTCGACGACGTGTAAGCGGACCTGCTCGGGCAGCGGGCGAGACAGACCTTCACCGGCTGAACTCATCCGACTTCCCCTAGCTGACTGGCCGTTCAGAATCTCCCTATCCGATAAGGGTACGGCTGTCGCGTCCGTGGTCAGAGCGCTCAGTACCCGGTTCCCCACGCCGCGCGTGCTGCGTGCGGTCATCCGCGGCGCCGACCCGCCTGGTGAAGCAGGGGCGAACGGGGCGGGGACGAAGATGTGATCCCAGGTGTACGGACCGCGCCCGGGCCCGCGGCGCTCGCGCGGGACCGGGCGCGGGCGCTCAGCGCAGCGAGATCTTCGTCGTCGACCGGCCGATGCGGTCTTCCCTGCCCACCTGCCGGACGTAGTCCCAGGCGCTGAGCCCCGGCTCGTAGCTCACCGGGGTCCAGTAGTGGTCGGCCTTGAAGTCGCCCGCGTACCTGTACTTCACGTAGACGCGGAACTGCATGCTCAGCGTGTTCGCGCTCCCGAGGCGGACGACGCAGTAGACGCGGAGGTTGCGGTAGCCGCAGGAGGCGTTCGACGGCTTCTTCACGAACCGGACCTTGGACACCACCTTGGCGGGCAGGATCGTCGCGAGCACGAGGGCGTCGTCCTGCAACCTGCCCGCGTCGGTGACCTTGTAGGTGTAGGTCGCGTAGCCGCCGCGCCGCATGCCCCGCGGGTAGCTCACGTTGACCCGGGCGGGGCCGGCGTTCTGGGCGCCGGCGCTCGCCTGGGCCGACGCCTTGCCGGCGGCGGGCGCCGTCCCGGCCTGGGCGGGGGCGGCGGGTAACAGCAGGGAGCCCGCCGCCAGGGCGAGGGATGCCAGCAAGGCGGACGTCTTGCGCATGTGTACCTCCGATAACTAGGGGGCCAAAAAGGACAAATAGCGAAAAATGGCATTCTTTCGCTACCGGTAACGGCACCGGCACCGCGTCCGGTGCGCCAGGGGCACATCGAACACAAGCCGTATAACGACCGTCCGTATGCCGGGTTGCGTTCCCGAGTCATACGGATTCGGGACGCGTTTCCCGTGCCCCCCTCGGAACTGTCGGTCCGCGATCGTATGGTCATGGACGTGGAGATCGGGGTTCAAGGAACGCTGGACGAGCTGGGCACGCCCCTCGACCAGGTGACCTTCGTCGTGTTCGACCTGGAGACGACCGGCGGCTCCCCCTCTGAGCACGCCATCACCGAGATCGGCGCGGTCAAGGTGCGCGGGGGCGAGGTGCTCGGCGAGTTCGCCACCCTGGTCGATCCCGGCCGTCCCATCCCCCCGTTCATCACCGTCCTGACCGGCATCACCGACGTCATGGTGATGGCCGCCCCCCGCGTCGAGCAGGTCCTGCCGTCCTTCCTGGAGTTCATCCGCGGGTCCACGCTCGTCGCGCACAACGCCCCGTTCGACGTCGGCTTCGTCAAGGCCGTCTGCCAGGCCGGCGGCTACCCTCCCCCCGCCAACCCGGTGGTCGACACCGCCGATCTCGCCCGCCGCGTCCTCACCCGCGACGAGGTGCCCAACTGCAAGCTCTCCACGCTGGCCCGGGTCTTCAGAAGCTCCACCGAGCCCTGCCACCGCGCCCTGGCCGACGCCAAGGCCACCGTCGACGTCCTCCACGTCCTGATCGAGCGCGTCGGGGCGTACGGGGTGCACACCCTGGAGGAGCTCAAGGGCTTCGTGCGGGCCCCCACGCCCGAGCAGAAGCGCAAACGCCACCTCGCGGCCGCGATCCCGAGCGCCCCGGGCGTCTACGTCTTCGAGGACGACCGCGGCGAGGCGCTGTACGTCGGCAAGAGCGGCGACCTGCGCCAGCGCGTGCGGTCCTACTTCACCGCGAGCGAGACCCGGCCCCGCATCCGCGAGATGATCGGCATCGCCCAGCGCGTCCGGCCGATCATCTGCGCCACCGGGCTGGAGGCCGAGGTCAGAGAGCTGCGCCTCATCGGCTCCACCAAACCGCGCTACAACCGGCGCTCACGCTTCCCCGAGAAGGTCTTCTGGCTCAAGCTCACCGACGAGCCGTTCCCGCGCCTGTCGATCGTCCGCGAGGTCAAGGGCGACGCGGCCACCTACCTCGGCCCCTTCACCTCCACCCGCGGCGCCGAGGACGCCAGGACGGCGCTGCACGAGGCCGTGCCCTTACGCCAGTGCACCGAGCGCATCACCCCGCGCACCCGCCGGTCCGCCTGCGCGCTGGCCGAGATGGGCCGCTGCGGCGCGCCCTGCGAGGGCCGGCAGACCGTCGACGACTACCACCGCCACGTCGACATCGCCAAGTCCGCCATGGAGCAGGATCCAGGCCCGGTGTTCGCGGCGCTCCAGGCCCGCATGGAGCGGCTCGCCGCCGAGCAGCGCTACGAGGAGGCCGCCGTCGACCGCGACCGGCTCGCCGTGTACGTGCGCACGGCCGCGCGCATGCAGCGCCTGCGGTCGCTGACCGGCATCCCCGAGATGATCGCCGCGAGCCCGGCCTTCGGCGGCGGGTGGGACATCCACGTCGTCCGGCACGGCAGGCTGGCCGCGGCGGGCGTGATGCCGAAGGGCGCCCACCCGACGCCCTACGTCGACGCGCTGGTCGCGACCGCCGAGACCGTGATCCCCGGCCCCGGTCCCCTGCCCGCCGCCGGAGCCGAGGAGACCGAGTGCATCCTGCGCTGGCTTGACTCCCCCGGCGTGCGCCTGGTGCGCGTGGACGGCACCTGGAGCCTCCCCGCGAGGGGCGCGGGCCGCCTCAAGGAACGCATCGACCGCGCGTACCAGGGCCTGGAGGCCACCCAGCCCCGCGAGGGCAGACCCCTCCGCTGACGTGAACGACATGGCCCATTCGGGCGAGCGACAAGGTCGGCCACCGGCACTCCATCACGTAGCGCACCCGAACAGGCACGCCAAGCAATGGTAAGATCTTTCCCGTCACGCCTCCGAAGGCCGGACCGACGCCACACCAGAGCGGAGGCCGCATCGAGCAGCCACGTAGTACATAAGTAGTACCTTGGAAGGCGTGGAGACCACCGCGCGTGAATTCAACCAACAGTCCGCACGCATTCTCGCGGCCGCGGAACACGGGGAGACCATAGCCGTGACCAAGAACGGGCGGCACATCGCCACTCTGGTGCCCGCCGACAAGGCCGAGCCGCCGCTTCCGTACCCGACCGACCCCATGGGCGACGATGACGATCTGCCCTTGTTCTTCGGCCCGGGCGATCTCTCGGCGCGGGCCGACGAGATGCTCGCGGAGGGTTTCGGGCTGTGACAGTACCCGTCGCCATCGCTGACACCTCCGCCCTTCTCGCCATGTTCAATGGAGCGGATACGGAGCACGCCGCCTGCGTGAAGGCCCGTGGGAGCGTCGGACACCTGGTGATCTCTCCACTGGTGCTGGCCGAACTGGACTACTTGCTCACAAGCGCCGACGGCTCGCAGACAGCGATCAAGGCTCTCGATCACATCATGGACGAGGTCGACATCAAGCGATACGAGATGCCCGAGGTTTCTCCGCACCTGCGTACCGCGCGTGCTCTCATGGCTCGCTACAAGACGATGGACGTCGGACTCACCGACGCCATGAACTGCGCCCTTGCCGCGGAGTTCCGTACCGACGCGATCTTCTCCTTGGACCGCAGACATTTCCGCGCCGTTCGCCCCCTCACCAGCCATGAGTCCTTCCGGTTACTGCCCGACGACATGTGAAACGGGCAGCGCACCACCCTTCCCAGCGCTGGAATAGCCGGTCAAATCTCGATCACGCGTTCCTTGAGCTCTGCACTGACGCGGAGGATGTCCTCCCGATCAGAGGTGATCACCGCTGCGCGCAACTCTTCTCCCAGCGTCGCCACCTGGACGTCCACGACATCCGCGTGACCCGATTCGCCGATTCTCACGCCGATCCGCTTGGCGGACTCGGTGTCCAGAGGGACCTTCACGCACTGCTCAGGCTTGAGACCGAGCAATGCGGCCGTACGGGCCTGACGCCCGCGACCGCCCCGCCACACCTGCGCGAGAACCGCATCGGGCAGCACCAGGCGGGCCTGGCCCCGCCGAACCTGCATCAGCAGATCCGTCATCCGCGGATCCGCCCTTTCAAGAGCGATCAAGGCTCCGGAGTCGAGAACGTATTCGGGAAGGGAGCTCACGCCGCGTCACCCACCGCACCGGAAGCACCACCGCGCTTCGCCTCACGAGCCTTCGCCAGAGCTTCGTTCGCCCAGGCCTTGGCGTCATCATCCGGCTCCCCCGTCTCCGCCACCATGCTGGCGATCAGAAGGTCCAGGGGATCGAAGTCTCGAAGGCTCTCGGCGGCTCGCGTCATGAACGCGGAAACCGAGTCGAAATGGCGGGACTCCACCTGCTCCCGGATGTAAGCGGCAAGCTCCTCGGGAATGGTAACCGTGATCTTCGTGGTGGCCATACTAAGAATCATACCGGCGATCCTACCGGGGCCCCAGCCGATGTTTTCACGCTTCGCAAATGAATCATTACGTTCAGTGAAAGAACGAGCGGCTGCCCCCCAGACGAAAACGGCGGGCAGCGTGCGGGGCTGAGAGCCCTCGACCAGGGCTCTCAGCCTGGCATCTCAACCGGCCGAACCGGATCCGCAGATCAGATGTCCGATGCGCCGCTTTCACCGCGCGGGGCGCGAACCGGAAGGACTGCCTGCGGGTGAGGCGGCCGGGGCCGCTTCGCCGATCGGCGCCGGTGGCGGTGGGTCGGCTGGTGAGAGCCGGTGGCTGTGGGTGAGTGGTGGCGGCGCTAGAGTCGGGCGCAGGCCGTACTTGAAGGAGAGAGCGCTGATGATCACCGCGATCGTGCACATCAAGGCGGAGGTCGACCGGATTCCCGAGGTAGCCGAGACGATCGCCGAGCTCGACGGGGTGAGCGAGGTCTATTCGATCACCGGTGACTACGACCTGGTGGCGATGGTCCGCGTCCCGCACTATGACGAGATCGCCGAGGTCATCCCCGGGCGCATCAACAAGGTGGGGGGCGTCCTCGCGACCGAGACCCACCTCGCCTTCCGCACCTACAGCAAGCACGACCTCGACGCCGCGTTCAGCATCGGCTTCGCCGAGGCCGACTAGGCCGTTTCGTTTGGATCACCTTGCGGACCAGATGAAGATGCCCACGATGTGGAGTCCTGCCAGGTAGATGGCTACGGTCTTCTCGTAGCGGGTGGCCAGGCCACGCCATTTGAGGCGGTCGATGCACCGCTCGACGGTGTCGCGTTGCTTGTACGCCTCGTGGTCGAAGGCGGGTGGCCTGCCGCCCCGGCTGCAATGAACGTCGGTGGGACAGGGGTCAGATCACGGCGAAGGCCTGGCGGTACTCGCTCGGTGTGGTCCCTGTGGTGCGGCGGAAGCGCTGCCGGAAGTTCGCTGGGGTGCCGACGCCGCACACCTGACTGACGCAATGTCGCGAGTCGGGGTGCTCGAACTCGCCGAACGTCCAGTTTCGCTCCTGTCCGGGGGTGAACGACAGCGGGTTCTCCTCGCCCGTGCCCTCATCGGCGATCCCGAAGTGCTCGCCCTGGACGAGCCGACGAACCACCTCGATCCCGGCCATCAGTTCGACGTGCTCGGACTGGCCGCGTCCAGCGGGATCACCGTCATCGCCGCACTGCACACCCTCGACCTCGCCGTCCGCTACGCAGACCACGTGATCGTGCTCGACCACGGCCGCATCGCCGCCGCGGGGTCACCCACCACCGTGCTCACACCGGCACTGCTCGCACAGGTATTCGGTGTGCATGGCACGTTCACCGACCACGCAGCGCCGCATCTCCTCCTGGAGCGCCGATCTGCAGAACGACAACCACCGCCCAGTCATGAGTGAGACGGAGAAACCGTATGAACCAGCCCGACCTCGCTCGACCGTTCCGGACCGCCGTCCTCCGGTGTCGCGGCGTCGAACATGGTGGGTGTTGCACGCGACCACCACGGTCAAGTCGATCCTGGTCTCCGCGCGCATCTCGGGACAGCGGGCATACGAACCATCGCT
Source organism: Sphaerisporangium sp. NPDC051017 (assembly GCF_040683095.1). NCBI lineage: Bacteria > Bacillati > Actinomycetota > Actinomycetes > Streptosporangiales > Streptosporangiaceae > Sphaerisporangium > Sphaerisporangium sp. NPDC051017. The sequence continues at coordinate 45,364 of NZ_JBFBCI010000007.1, read as the reverse complement.
GCCAGGGCGTACTGACGGCCGTACGGTTCTGAATCGCCTGCTGGCCGAGAGCGGCCGGGGGCTGCGGCTCGTACGGGAACTGTCCGAGGCCTGGGGCTGGAGGGACGACGCGGCGGGCCGGACGGTGTGGTTCGCGGTGGCGGGCGAATGAAGCGAATCATGGGCAGCGGCGACGTGACGACCACAGGACCGCCGGCGGAACGCCTCGCGTCCCGTACCTGGCCACTAAGGTCACAGCAGTGACCGCAGACACCGCCGACTCCGTCGCCCTTGATCCTGCAGCGCTCCGCAACGCCCTGGCCGACCGCATTCTCAGCCTCGGCACGTTCCGCACCGCCGCCGTCGAGGCCGCGTTCCGGACCGTCCCGCGCCAGGTGTTCCTGCCCGGCGTCGACCTGGCCGAGGCATACCAGCCGAAGGTCGTGGTGACCAAATGCGCCCCCGACGGCACCGCCCAGTCCTCGGCGTCCTCCCCGAACATCGTCGCCGGCCAAGCCGAAGACCTCGACGTCCGCCCAGGCCACACCATCCTGGAGATCGGCGCGGCGACCGGCATCAACGCCGCGCTCCTCGCGGAGATCACGGGACCGCACGGCCGCGTCGTCACCATCGAGATCGACCAGGACCTGACCAACGGGGCCCGTGCCGCCCTCGACAAAGCCGGATACTCCACCGTCACCACCATCTGCGGCGACGGCGCCACAGGCTGGGCCGAAGCCGCACCCTACGACCGGATCATCGTTACCGCCGGAGCCTGGGACATCTCCCACGCCTGGTGGGACCAACTCGCCCCCGCCGGGCGGATCGTCATTCCGATCCGCCTGCACGGCAGCGGCCTCACTCGCTCCCTCGCCCTCGACCTCCAGCCGACCGGTGAACTGGTCGCCAGCCACGCCCGCGTGTGCGGGTTCGTACCGATGCGCGGTGGCTCCGCCGCCGACACCACCGCCTCGATCCCGCTCACCGACCAGATCACCCTCAACACGGCCACCGCCGAAAGCCCCGATATCCCCGCCCTGGCACAGACCCTCACCCATCCAGCCCACACGCACTGGACCGGCATCAACGTGACCGACCACGAACCCGTCGAACATCTTGACCTGTGGCTGGCCACGACCACCCGCGGGTTCGCTCGCCTGTCGGTGAGCGCTGATGCCCGTAAGTCCGGGATCGCCGACCCGGCCTTGCGGTGGGCGGGAGCCGGCCTGTACAACGGCGGCACCCTCGCCTACATCACCGCCCGCCCGCACGGCCCCGTCTCCCGCGAGATCGGCGTAGTCGCCCACGGACCCGACAGCCGCCGCCTCACCGCCCGGCTCGTCGACCTCCTGCGGGGCTGGAACCACACCCGACCTGCCCGGCCGATCATCACCGCCCACCGCGCCGGGACCTCCGACGACGAACTCGGCCCCGGCGTCCGTATCGAACGTCCCGACACCCGTCTGACGATCAGCTGGTAACCCCGGCCGGCAGCGGGACAAGCTCACCGAGACCGCGCGAGCGGCCGGGCTGGGCCTGGGCTCGGTCCCCGACGAATTCCTCCCCCGGATGCTCGCCGCAGTAGAGATCGGCAAAGCTGTCCTCAGGACGGCGGCGAAGAAGCCTGTTCACAGCCCTCATGGGAGGGACGACTAGAGGGCGGGGGCGGCTTGGGGGATGGGGATGTGTGCGGTGATGCGCCAACCCCTTTCCTGGGGGCCGGCGGTCAGGGTGCCGCCGATGGCCGCGATGCGCTCGTTCAGTCCGATGAGGCCGGCGCCGCCGCGGCGGTTGTCCTTCGGAAGAGAGTTCCGGTTGCCGTTGTCGGTGACCGCGGCCTCCACCTGGTCGTCGGCGATGCGTCTGACCGTCACCGACACCTCGGTGACCTTCCCGGCGTGTCTGCGCACGTTGGTCAGCCCTTCCAGGACCACGTGGAAGATCGCCCGCTGTACCTGACGGGAGAGGAGGTCGACCAGGTCCTCCTCCATATGCAGCAGGGTATGGGCGGCGGTGCTCTCGCGGAAGCGGCGGGCCAGGCCGGGGAGTTCGCTGAGGCCGTGCGGGCGCAGCGGTTCCGCCTCTCCCTCGCCCGGGTGGCGGTCGGAACCGCGCATCAGCCGCAATGTCTCGTCCATGGAGTCGAGCGCGCGCTGGCCGGCGTCCTCCAACCGGGCGAGCAGCGCGCGGTTCTCCACGGGGTCGTATTCGCGTACGCGGGCGGCCTGCACTTCCAGGAGGATTCCCGTCATCTCGTGTGCGACGAAATCGTGCAGATCGCGGGCCAGTTCCAGTCGCTGGTCCCGGCGTGCCTCCGTCACGGCACGCCGCCGCTGATTGTCCAGTGACCGCAGGTAGAGCCCCACTCCGGCCGCCAAGCCCACGGCGAACGTCACCATGAAGACGGCGGCGACCAAGAGTTCCCAGTCGGGTGAGGGGGCCCGGAGGGTGAACCGAAGAGGTGCCGCGAAAGGCGCGATCCCCGTCACTCCCGCGATCAGGAGGAGCAGGCGGCCCCGCACCTCGCGGACGACCCGTCCCAGGAGGATCGTCAGGCCGAGCACCTCGACGGGGAGCCATAACAACGCGGTGTGGGCCCGGCCGAAGTAGGCGAAATCGAGAATGATGGAAAGCGTCGCGAGAAAGCCGGCGACCATGGCGAGAGAAACGCGCCCGATCGGCCACGGGAGGATGGCGGCGGTCAGTGCCGCCACCGCCGGGATGGCGACGACGAGGTCGCCGGGCCCGGCGAGGAGCGCGGGAGAGAGCATTATGACGAGCGCCGCCCCGTACGTGAGCCGGCGGAGTTGAGTCGATGCGACCATTCCCTGCATGGGGGAAGTCTATGCAGTTCCATTAAAGCGGCGGCGCATGGCATTCTGGAGAATTTTTCGCATCTACCGTTCAGCAGATATTCGCCGTCGCACCGACCCCCGCATCGGCGGGGGCGCCCGACCGGTCGCTTGGAGCCGATGGGGCCCGGAGTCCTCGAGACGTCCGGGGCCCGGGGGCTCCGGCGTCAGGTCGTCGGGTCTCCGGTGGCGTACCCCATTTCCCACGCCTTCACCGCGATGCCGACGCGGTTACGGACGCCGAGCTTGCGCTGGATGCTGGCGACGTGGGTCTTGACGGTTCCCGGCGAGATGAACAACTCCGTCGCGATGTCGGAGTTGGTCTTGCCCTCGGCGACCTTGCCGGCGATCTCGACCTCGCGGTCGGTGAGGGGTTCGAGCGCCGGCTGACGGTCCTGCCCCCGGCCGGTGACGTGCTTGAGCAGCCGGACGGTGATGGAGGGACTGATCAGGCTGTCTCCCGCCATCGCCGCCCTGACGGCCTCTACCAGGAGCGTGGGGCCGCTGCGCTTGAGCAGGAAGCCGGACGCGCCGTTGCGCAGGGCCGGATAGACGTACTCGTCGAGGTCGAAGGTCGTCACCACGACGACCTTGACGGGAACGACCGCCCCCGGGCCGGCCAGTTGGCGGGTGACCTCCAGCCCGTCCATCCGAGGCATGCGGACGTCCACCAAAGCCACGTGTGGACGTGTGCGCTGTGCCAACTCCACCGCGCTCTTGCCGTCACCGGCCTCGGCCACCACCTCCATGTCCGGCTGCTGCTCCAAGATTCGGCGCATGCCACGGCGGACCATTTCCTGGTCGTCCGCGATCAGCAAACGGATCGTCATGACCGATGATTCTCCCTCATCGGTCACCGATCGCGCGCCGTACGTGGTCGGTGACCGATGATCGCCGCCCGCCGGTCACCGAGGCACCGGGCCGGCGACCTCGGCGGCGGTCACCGGCATCGGGGGACGCACGGGCGGGTGCGGCCTCCTCACACCTTGTCCGCCACCTCACGCAGGCTCTTGGGCCGCATGTCGGTCCAGTGTTCGTTGATGTAGTCGAGGACCGTCTGCCGGTCCTTTTCCTCCAGGACGATCCCCCAGCCCCGGGGTATTTCGGCGAAGGACGGCCACAAGGAGTACTGCCCCTCGTTGTTGACCAGCACGTAAAAACGACCGTCCGGGTCGTCGAACGGGTTCTTGTTCATGACGTACTCCTTTTCAGACGAACCTACGGATTCGACATCGGGCAGGGAGGCACCGTGCGGGTGACTCCGAAGCAGTGCCATGCCCAGCGGAGTGAGGGTGTGCATGGCCGTGTTGCGGTTTCTCAAGGTGATTACCAGGCCGGATTTGCGGAGTATGGTGGTGTGCTTGCTGGCGCCGGCCATCGAGATGCCGAGCCGCCCGGCCAGTTCGCCCGTGGTGCGGCCCTCGGCGAGTTCCTGAAGCGCCGCCGCGCGGGTGTGCCCGATCAGCGCGCCCAGAGCCTGTTCGCTCCAATCCTCCGAGTCGCGGGGCTGAACCTCCATGGCCTCGTTGAGCGAGAAGACGACCGCGGGAGCCTCGGTGTCCCGTACGGCGGGAAGGAACACGCACGGCTGGTCGCGGAGAAAGAACGATGGACTCAGTAACATCCCGCCCTCGTTGAGGTGGATTTCCTGGTCCGTGGAATGTGGGAGCTCCAGGGTCGGTGAGCTCCACCGTATCTGCGGATGAATCGTGCCGAGCAGGCGCTCGATGCCTCCGGTGATCACGATCCGGCCCTGGGCGTCGCACAATTCCTTCAGCCGGTTCTGGATCTGGTTCCAGTACGGCAGCACGGCGACCTGGCAGAAGTTCGCCAGCACCGACACGATCTGTTCCCGGCTCCCGCCGTCGATGTGGCCGTCGTCGGGTTCGCTGAGCGGATGGGCGAGCACGTTCAGGAGTTCCGACAGCCAGTACCGCCTGTTGATCAGCTCGACCTCGAATATCTGCTCTCCGAGTTCTTTCCTTACCCGGCTCCTCCATCCCTGGATCGGAACATTGGCGCCCCCTCCGAAGGCTTTGAGCGCGAATGCGCTCTCCACCAGCGGCCCCAGACCCGCCGCCATCCGGCAACGGGATAGATCAGTCACTGTGAAGTTGATTCTCAGCACTAAGAGCCCCCGTACCTAGGTTCATCTGCCTATAAGGCACGCCCGCTGCACAGCGTCTCGGCGTAGGAGAAGACGTAGCCGTCGCCGGTCTCGATGGGTGACAGCTCGTTGAAGTCGGCCCCCACGACGTCAACGAACTTCAATTCCGCCGCTCCCTTCCAGATACCGGAGAACTCCACGTCGGTGACCTCCGAGGCGACCAGCGTGGGTTGTCCTGCGCCTGTCGAGGCCCAGTCCGGGAACATGAGGGTGTGCGCGAGCGGCACGGTGTGCAGGAGCGGTTCATGCTCCGTCCGCCCGTGCAGCGTGACGGCCGTCTCCACCGCTCGGCGTCCGTTCACCGACAGGGTGCCGTGGAACCGCCCGCCCGGTGCCAGACGGGGCCCACCACGGCCGACCGCGGCGGGCCTTGACTGGTGGACCACCCCGAACTGTTTCGGCATGCCCTGGACCCAGCCCCTGACCATCGGGACGGGCTGGTCGACCCAGGCGAAGGGGCACCGCGCCATCGGGGCGCCCCGGTACTCGCAGCCGAGCAGGATCAGGAACTCGGCGAACTGGTTGAGCGCCGGTTCGGCGAGTTCGTCCTCCGAGCCGGAACACCATTGCCACTCGGCGAACACCGCGGCGGCGGCGCCCGGATCCGCTCCGAGGGTCAGGCCCGGAGGGAGGAACCTCTCGGCGGCGGCGGGATCGACGCGGTACTCGACCATGATCACTTCCCCCGAGAAGTGCCATGGCGGAGGCGTGAGCATGGATGCCTGCCCGGAGGGTGATATGGGCAGGCTGTACCCGACGGGCCCCGTGGAGGGCGCCGTCTTCCGATCATGATCGGTGAAGAGCACGATCTGACTCCAATGTGATGAGAGGTCGCCTGTTCCAGGCGCCGGCCAGACGTTGTGCGGCGGCCGCGAGGACGGAGGGCGGGTTGAAGCTGTAGGCCAGGCGCACGCTGGGCCAGGGCGTGGTCCCGAACCGGGATCCGGCGCCGACCCGGACGCCGGCGCGGTCGGCCGTGGCCAGCAGTTCGGCCTCGCTCCACCCGTTCCGGTGGCTCAGCCACAGGAAGAACCCTCCCCGGGGCCGCGCGATCTCGACGTCGTCCGGAAGGCTCGCCCGCAACCGTCCGGCCAGAGCGTCGCAACGTTCGTGCAGCCGGCCCCGTAGCCGTGTGAGATGCCGATCGTAGTCCCCGCCCCTGAGCAAGATCGCCACGGCGAGCGAGGTGGTGTGGTTGAGGGAGCCACCGCTGACGAACAGGCCGTGTGAGACGAGCCGGCGGGCCAGTTCGGGGTCCGTCAGCATCCAGCCCAGGCGCAGGCCCGGGCCGAGCGTCTTGGCGAAGGAGCACAGTCGCAGCACTCCCCGATGGCCCGCGATGTCCGCCAGCGACGGCGGCACGGCTCCGGGGTCGAACGCCAGGTCGGCGTAGGCGTCATCTTCGACGACCAGCACGCCGTACCTGGATGCGGCGTCGAGCAGTTCGTGCCTGCGGGATATGGGGACGACCCGGCCGGTCGGGTTGTGGAATGTGGGGATGAGATAGATGAACGCCACTTTCCCGGCGTGCTGGGCGAGAGCGGCTTCCAGGGCGTGCGGGTCCATGCCGTCCTCGTCGCACGGCACTCTGTGCACGCTTAACCCGCAGTCGGTGAAGATTCGCCGTCCCAGGTCGTAGGAGGTGTCCTCGACCAGCACCACGTTCCCCGCTTTGGCGAGGGCGGTGCTCACCAAGTAGAGCGCCTGCGAGGTACCGGATGTGAGCACCACGTTGGCCGCCTCGCACCGGCTCGCGCCGGCCCTCGCCGCCAGGGACTCCCTCAGGAGGGACACGCCGGGATTGTGCCCGTAGCTGAGCGCCGCCGCACCGTACTCGGTCAGCGCCCGATCGTAGGCGTACCGGAGAAGCCCCACCGGGAGCAGGCCGGGTTCGAGGTACCCCGGCCCGAGGTCGTGCACTCCCGGGGGAGAGACCTCCTGGACCACGCCGGAACGCCATTGCCGTAGGTGGCCGAGGTCGTCAGACGGCACTCCGGTGACGCCCGAGTCGCTCATCAGAAGCGCTCCAGCACCAAACGCAAGGTCTGCACGGAGCGGGCCAGCGGTTCGCTGGAGCGCGCTAGTGCGATTCGGAGCATGTTCGACCCTTCGTTGGGCTTGTCCCAGTGGAAGGCCCTGCACGGCAGCGCGTACACGTTGCTCTCACGGAGCGCCGCCCAGACCTCGGTGCCGGGCCGGTCCCCCAGATGCACCCGTTCCACGCTCACCTTGCTGTCCGCGTCGGGGAAGGTGAGGCCCGGAAGGTCGGCGAGCTGGGCGCGGACGAGTTCGCGATTGCCGCCGATGAAGCGGTGCAGTTCGTCCAGGCCGCCGTTGGCCGCGTCCTCGGCGAACCGGCGGGCGAGCACGAGGATCATCGGCGAGACGCCGAGGAGGATGTCGGAGTAGATCTTGGACACCGGAAGGCCGATGTCCTCGGAGAAGACAAGCATGCCGAGTTTGAGGTCGAGCGTCGGCCAGAGCTTCCCGGTGTCCTCGATCACCGCCCACCGGCAGCCGACGGACTGGAGCACCGCGTAGTGGTCGTAGTGGGCGCGGGTGTCGAACCCTCGGAAGGAGGTGTCCAGCGCCAGGATGACGTCGTGCTCGGCGCACTGCTCGGCGAGCCGCCGCAGGCGTTCCTCGGGGACGACCTTGCCCGTGGGGTTGTTCGGTGTGGTGATGAACACGCAGCCCACCGACCGGAGCAGTTCGTCGTCCAGGTCGCCCCCGTGCAGCGGGTCCTCCGCGATGGGAAGCAGCCGCAGGGAGTTGCCGCGCAGCAGGTCGGCGATGTTGTCGAACGTCGGGTGGAGCAGCGCCACCGAATCCATCCTCGTGGCCAGGGCCCGGGAGAGGATCTCCATGGCGACCGAAGAGGAGTAGCAGCTGAGCACGCGCCCCGGAGTGGAGGGATAGGAATGCTGACCGAGGAGCTGTAAGTAGGCCCTGTGGCACTCGCGCTCGATCTCCTCGACCCGACGCCGCTCTCCCTCACCGAACAGCAGCGGCAGCTCGTCGATGATCTTGCTTTGCCCCGGGGTGAGTTCTTGGCGGGCGTGCCCGTCGGCGATGTTCAGTTCACTGTTCAGAGCCAGGAACTCCCATTCGGTGAGGTTGTTCTCCTGGTTTCCGGCGTAGACCTTGGCTACCCTACTTTGCGCCATTTGCGTCATGATCGTCCTTAAGGTATGGGGAACTGCCGTTCTCGTTCGTCGAACCACCCGATCACGCTGCGGAAACCGCTAGTAGATGACACGGGACCCGGCGTCGATCCTGAACTCTCGCGACTTGCGCAGGTCTCTGGTGACGTTGAGCCTGCGCAGCCATCTGTCGGTGCCGTCGAAACGGGCACGGAACGGCTTACGGCCATGTACCACCCGATAGTTGTCGAGGAAGCACATATCTCCGGGTTTGAGCACGACTCCGGCGAGGACGGAGTCGATGGCCGCGCAGAACTTCTCCAGGGCGGTCTGCTCGATGTCCCCCTGCGCGCCTTGCATGTAGTGCGGGTCCACCCTCACGTAGGGTGACCGGGGATCACCGAAAAGCACGGCGATCGGCTCGGGTTCACTGAGCGCCTTCTCTACGACGCGCCGGCTGCGCATACGGAGTTCGGCCACCCGGCTGTCACGCTCGGGCCCGTGCGCCCCGCTGTTCTGCGGACGGTGCGAGTCGTCGGGAAGGATGAAGAACCGTTTCTCGGACAACAATGCCCGTACTTCCGAATCGAGTTCGACATCGGCGATTTCGGCGATGGTGGTCTCCACCCCGTCGGGATTGCGCAGGCACATGAGCCCGAGATAATCCGTGCGCAGGGGGTGGAACGCGTCCTCTGTGTGCCATGTGAGGTCTTCGGCGCTCCCCCAGCCGATCTGGTCGTGCTCGTACTTCTTGATCGGGAAGATGTCGTGCATGATGAGCCCGTCCTGCTGGGTCGCCCAGCCGATGGGCTCTCCCAGCAGGGCCGCCACGAGGTAGAAGGCGATGTCGTGGCGGTGTGAGGCGGAGGAGGTCCGCGTGTCCCTCCGGTCGGGGGGCGTCGAGCCGAGCGACTCGTCGTCGACGGGGAGCCCGGAGATCACCAGAGTCCCAGACCGTTCGGTGAGCCTGTACTCGTTGATGGCCTGACGCAGCCGCCGCGGCAGCTCTTCGGCGTATGCCCTGCTCTCCTGCTGGAATTCGGCGGACTCCACACTGTGATGTCGTCGTGCCAGATCGTCGACGAGCGCGTTGACCGCAGCGACGTCTTCTTCAGCCAGGGATATCCCGTACATGGCTATTCACCGTTCCCGTGGAAGATGGCTTCCGGAGCGAATCCCCGTTCCCACAGGAGCCTTTCCGATGCCGAACGGGCGGTTCTAGACATTGACTCCCAAGTTAACGGAACACATTACGGACTAGCAGTCTCGGACATTTCAGTTAGTACATAACGGGCGGGCCGGCCCATGGCATCACTAGCCGTCACCAGGGCATGCCGCTTCGCGATCTAGAACGGAGCTCGCGTGGCGAGCGACGGCCGACGCGAATGCGCAGTGCCGTCACGGAATTTCGGGCATCCGGATACGCCGCGGCCCGCGCCGCCTTGGCGGAGGTCACCGGCGGGGAAACCGGCCCGCCATATCTGCCGAACGGCAGATGTGGCGGACGCCGTCGGAACGGATTCTTGAGGGGATACCGTATTGGCGCCCTGGAGGATCTCATGGCATCGCCCGTGATAAGAACATGTGCCGCGGCAGCCGGAGCCATCGCGGTTCTGGCGAGCCTCATCGGCTGCCGAGCGGCCGGCGGCACCGCGAACAGCGGCGGCGGGAGCGGGGACCGGCGTGACTTCGCCTTCTCCGGCAACGCTCTGACCATCGACGTCCATGACACGAGCCTCACCGTCGTCGACGGCTCCAGCGGGGGCGTCAACGTCGAGCGTTCCCTGGAAGGGGCGGCCGGGAACAACGGCAACGCCACGTGGTCGCTGGACGGCGGGACGCTGAAGCTGCACGTGCAGTGCAGCGGCATCGTCGTCTCCTGTGACAGCCGGCACACCGTGCGGGTCCCCGCGGGCACCGCGCTCACCGTCACCGGATCCGGGACGACGGTGCGGCTCAAGAGCCTGAAGGGGGACACGACCGCGACGCTGAGCGACTGCACCCTGAACATCGCCGACCCTGACGGCAAGCTGCACCTGCGCAACGACGGGGGCCACATAAAGATCACCGGTGCCAAGTCGCCGGAGGTCGAGGCCCGGACCCTTTCGGACGGGAACGTCAACCTGACCTTCGCCGCCGCCCCACGGCGGGTCGAGGTCCACGCCGCGGAGATCGCGACGATCGTTCTCCCCAAGGGGTCCGAAACGTACCGCATCGACGGGGTGCGGAACCCAGAGAACCTCACCAACACACCGAACAGCGACCGCTCCATCGTCGTGCGGGCAGCCGACGGGATCAATCTGCGGAAAGCAGGATAGGAACCGGCATGATGCTCGAGATCGTGGATGTGACCAAGGTCTACAGAGGCGGGAAACGCGCCGTAGACGGCATGACGATGCGCCTGGGCACCGGCATACTCGGACTCCTCGGACCGAACGGTGCGGGCAAGTCGTCGCTGATGCGCATCGCCGCCACCGTCACCCGTCCGACCAGCGGGAACCTCGTGTTCAACGGGGAGGACGTGCTGGCCAGGCCGGACACACTCCGCCGGGTGCTGGGCTACCTTCCGCAGGACTTCGGGGTCTACCCCAACCTGACCGCACGGGAGTTCCTCTCCTACCTCGCCGCGGCGAAGGGCGTGTCGGCCCGTTCCGCACGGGAGCGCATCGATGAGCTGCTGGCGCTGGTCAACCTGACCGAAGCGGCGAAGCGCCCCCTCGGCAAGTACTCCGGCGGCATGCTCCGGCGCGTGGGGATCGCCCAGGCCCTCCTGGCCGACCCCCAGGTGATCATCGTGGACGAGCCCACGGCCGGACTCGATCCCGAGGAGCGGGTGCGCTTCCGTAACCTCCTCAGCGACCTGGCCGCCGATCGGGTGGTGATGCTGTCCACCCACATCGTCTCCGACATCGAGTCGGTGGCCTCCGACATCGCGGTGGTGGCGGCCGGTCGGCTCCACCGGCGCGGCAGCCCCGAGGAACTGCTGCGCGAGGTGGACGGACACGTGTGGGAGGTCATGGTCGACTCCGCCCACGTGACCTCGTTCCAGGCGCGACACCTGGTCAGCCGCATGGTGCGGACGGCCGCGGGCGTCAGGTTGCGGGTGTTGTCCCCCGAACGGCCCTATGGGGAGGCGGTCATGGTGACGCCCGACCTCGAGGATGCCTACCTCGCCATCATCAACGGGTGGGGCCGGCAGACGGTCACCGGAGATCGGACGGTCGTGTGATGACGGCCGGCACGCTTGCCGGTCTCGTGGCCGGCGACTTCCGGGAAAGGGTCCGCCGCCCGGTGTACGCGGTGATCCTGCTGTCGGCGGTCGGCCTGGGCTACCTGGCCACGCCGGCCCGGGACACCCAGTGGGTCATCATGAACATCGGGCACTACCGCGGCGTCTACAACAGCGCCTACATCGGCATGGCGACCGCGCTGGCCGGCGCGCTGTGGCTCACCCTCGGCGGTTTCTACGTCGTGCGCAACTCCGTCGGCCATGACAGGGACGTCGGAGTGGGCGAGCTTCTCGCCGTCACCCCGCTACGGACGGCACTCTATTTCGCCGCCAAGTTCCTCAGCAGCGTCCTGGTTCTGGCCTCGATGCTCGGCGTGCTCATCGTCACGGCGCTGGTCGTCCAGATCGCCCGCGGCGAGTCGACGGCCATCGACCCGATCGCCCTGGTGACCCCGTTCATGCTGATCGCCCTCCCCATGGTCATGCTGACCGCCGCCGCCGCGCTGGTGTTCGAGACGATCCCGTTGCTGCGCTCGGGCATGGGCAACATCGCCTGGTTCTTCATATGGCTGGTGATCGTGCTCGGCGGCCAGGCGCCACAGGCGCCGTTCGGTGGGATGGGGACACACGCCGTCGTGACGTCCATGCGCGCGGAGATGGCCACGCAGGGGATCGAGCACGAGGGGCAGGAGTTCAGTCTCGGTCTGACCTATCTCGACCGCCCGCTGAAGACCTTCGATTGGAGCGGATTCGACATCACCTCCGGCTTCGTGCTCGACAGGCTCGTCCTGGTGGCCATTGCGGTGCTCCTGGCCTTGCTGCCCGCTCTCTGGTTCACCCGGTTCGACCCCGCCCGGGGCACGTTCCGGGCCTCGGCGCCGTCGCAGGACCCGGAGGTCACCGCCTCCCCCGGACCGTCGCCCGAGCGACCCGTGACGGCCGGACGGATGCGTACCACCATGACCCTGCCCAGAGCAGAGGTGCGGACGGGAAGCACCACAGGACGGTTGGTCGCCGGAGAGGTGCGGATCCTCTTGCAGGGTGTGCCGCTGTGGTGGTGGCTCGGCACGCTCGCGATCTCCCTCGCCGTCCTTCTCCTCACCTTCGCCTCGCCCGCGGGGCTGTCCGCCTCGTCCGCGATCTCGGCGGCCTGGATCTGGCCGATCCTGATCTGGTCCCGCCTGGGTACCCAGCGGCACGAGTACGGCGTGGACACGCTGATGGGGGCCTACCCGGCGACGGGTCTGCGGCTCCTCGCGGAGTGGACGGCCGGGGTGATCCTCACGATCGTGATCGGGGCGGCGCCGCTGGCGTCGATGGTCATCACCTCCGGCGTGGCGGCCATCGGCGCATGGATCGCCGCCGTCCTGTTCGTCCCCTCGCTCGCTCTGGCGCTGGGCGTGCTCAGCCGCACGCACCGGCTCTTCCAGGTCGTCTACCTGGTGATCTGGTACACCGCCGTGAACGGCATCTCCTTACTCGATTACATGGGCCTTCACTGGGAGTCGGGCCATCGGGCCGGCCCGTCCTCTTTCGCCGTCGCAGGTGTCGCCGCGGCGCTGTTCGGCATGGTGTTCCTGGTCGGCTCGGTTCGGCGAGACGTTCGAAGCTGAGCGGTGCCTGCCGCCAGTTCACACAATCGTTCGCTTGGGGAGAAAGCATGTCATCGGAACAGCACGAGAAGAGCCAGGACCGGGACGAACACCTCAGCCAGCGGATAGAGCGGCTCGAGGAGGAGGTGGGAGAGCTCCGTGAGGCGAACGAGATCCTCCAGTCGATAGCGTCCTTCTTCGCCCCCCGGGACGGCGGCGCGGCGAACTGCCGGAAGACGGATTGACCGTTGACGTCCATGCGTACGCCGGATTCCCCTGGCCGATCACCTCGGCCAGGGGAATCCGGCGCGAAGCCGGTCGGCTCAGGAAGGCGACTCCAGGGACGCACCGGGCTCGATGGAGGGGAAGCGGCGCAGGGAGGGGCTGAGCACCGTGACGAGCGCGACCACCGCGAAGCCGCCCGCGCACACCAGGAAGGCGGTGGGTCCGTCTGTGGCGGACACCACGGCACTACCGGCCGCCGGGCCGAGCACCCCGGCGATGCCCGCGCTGAGACCGCTGATCCCGCTCAACCGGCCACGCATCCCGGCCGGAGTGGCCATCATCTGGTAGGTCAGCACCGTGGTGTTCGCCGCGGGCGCCAAGAACGCCGCGAGACCGAACAGCAGTCCGAGCGGCAACCCGCTGGGGATGTACGCCATCACCGCGGCGACGGCGGTCACGACCCAGGAGAACCCCATGACGATCACGGCCGGCCGCAGGGCGGTGGTCAGGCGGGCGGCGACCGCCGCGCCGAGCAGCCCGCCGACGCCGAAGCACGTCATCATCAGGCCGATCTCGTAGCCGGCGACGTTCTCCTCACCTGACCTGACAAGGACGATGATGACCAGCGCGCTGAAGGTGAGGTTGGTGAGCGTGATCCACAGCAGCGTCATCCGGATCACGCCGTGTCCCAGCACCCACCGGAACCCATCGGCGGCGTCGGCGCGAGCGCTGCGGCCTTCCTCCTCCGCCTCCTGTTGCTCCTCGTCCTCCTTCCGCTCGGCCCCGGGTCCGGCCGCGGCGGTGAGCCGGGGAAGCCGCAGGAACAGCAGTGCCGCGAAAGAGATCGCGAGCATGGCCCCCTGGGTGACGAACGGGCCCGCCGGGTTCAGGGTGAACAGCAGCCCGGCGGCGAACGGGCCGAACATGGCGGCGACATACGGCCGCGCCGCGTTGCGGGCCACCGCCGTCTGGAACTGCGACTCGGGCACCACGGTGGGCAGCGCGGCATGTTCCACCGGATCGAACACCGACCCGAAGAACCCTTCCAAGGCGACGACCAGCAGGACGTGCGGGAAGAAGTACACGTCCATGATCAGTGCCGCCGCGAGGCTGACCAGTCCCACCACCCGTCCGGCCTGGCACACCAGCATGATCTTCCGGTGGTCCATCCGGTCGGCCAGCACGCCGGCGGGCACCACCGAGACCATGTGGATCGCCGCCATCACCGAAGAGGCGAGCCCCACCTCCAGCGCCGACCCGGACCGAGCCATGATCAGCAGCGGTATGGCGACCGCGATGACCTCGACCGTGAGCTCGGAGAGAAGCTGGCTGGACCATAAGATCGAGTAGTTCCGGTTGCGGGACAGGGGCCGCGTCGCGCTTCTGTTCTGCTCGCCTTCACCCGATAGCACCGTGGCCACTGCCCACTCCGTCTCGTCGTCGGGCCAATCGGCCGGAAATCTGCAGGAATTCGATGCGCTTGGTCGCAGGGTCGCGTACGAACCTGCCCGTGTGGGTCTGTGCCGCGCCGCTCAGCTCACGCATGGTGAAGCGCAGGTCCTCGTAACACGTGAGCTCGCCGTACGGCCGGTCCCCGAGCGACAGATGGACCTTGCCCTCGGCCGCCCGGCCGATCTCGAACGCCGTGTCGTCGTTGACGAACGTTCCGAGGAGGTCGTCCCGCGCCGGGACCGGACTTCCGAGGCCGAGAGCCGGGAAGTGGTCCTCCACGGCCACTCCGGCGGCACGGAGGCGTTCGAGCAGCGCCGTCCACATGGCCTGCCCGGTGTTGGCGTTCGTCGTCAGCGCCACCACCGTCCCTCCTGCCGGTTCGAACCTCAGATGGCACGAGGTGCCCTCACCGGTGCCGTCGTGACCGGCCGTACCGGCGTCGCCGTACAGCGCCCAGCCCAGGCCCCATCCGTCCGCGAGGCCGAACGGCCCGGCCGTGGTCGTGTGGAGCTGGTCCCGGCACATCAGCCCGGTCGTCTCCGTGCCGAGCGGGCCCGTGAGCCCGTCCTCGGTCAGGAAGAGGCGGGCGAACGTGACCAGGTCTTCGGCGCTGAGAGCCAGGGCTCCGTTCGGCGCCTCCAGCGCGGGAAGGTTCTGCGCGGCGATCGGGAACACCGTGCCGCGTGCCGCGTTGACGGCGTGCCCTCCGACGAGCCTCGGCCCTGCCTCCTCGTCGGGGCACGCCTTGACGCCCAGAGGGTCGAGGACGAAGGCGTCGACGGCCTCTTCCCAGCTCAGCCCGGTGATCTCCTCGATGAGGAGCCCGGCGACGATGTAACCGACATTGGAGTAGGAGAACACCGTCCCCGGCGGGTACGCCAGGTCCGCCTCACGGCAGTGCCGGGCCACCCAGCGCAGCCGGTTGCCATCGCCTCCGGTGTCCTCGCGGACGTTGGCCGGGAGACCGGCGGTGTGACTGAGCACCTGCCGGAGGGTCGCCACGCGACCCGCGCCGAACGCCGGCAGGTACTTCACCAAGGGCACGTCGAGGTCGACGTCACCGGCGGCGACGAGCTCCATCGCCACAGCGGCGGTGAAGGGCTTGGTGATCGATCCGAGCGGGAAGCACGATCGAGGCGTGACGGGCGGACCGGCGCCGAGCACGTGCTCCCCGGTCACCGCGGTGAGGGTCCGCCCTTTCCAGCGGATGGCGAGCTGGGCTCCCGGCACCTCGTACCGCCGGGTGAGCTCGGCCAGCAATGAGGGCAGGTCGTCGGCGTTCACGCGCCCAGCCTTTCCGCCACATACCGGGCGATGGCCTGCAACCCGTCGAGCAGGTCGTCCGCCAGCCGCTGGACGGTGGCCGGGCTGTGCACGTTCTCCGAGTGGTACAGGGTGAGACGCAGCCTTCCGTCCTGCACCATGCCCACCACCTCCAGTGGGTGGTCGAGGTGTTCGGCAGGGTCTCTGTCCGTGCCGATCGAGGGGTGGAACGCGTGGTAGAGCGGGCTCCCGGGGGTTATCGTCAGGTCCCCTGCCTGTCCGTGGTAGTTGAACGTGACGGGGGCGGTCGTGCGCGCCGCGAGCGCCGCGCCCGAGGAACTCAGATGCCGCAGCGCGCCGTATCCGAGGCCCTTGCCCGGCACCGAGCGCATCCGCCGCCGGACGGAGGCGACCAGTTCCGCCCAGTCGCCGCCGTCCCCGGGCACCTCCAGGGCGAGGGGAAAGACGGTGGTGAACCACCCGACCGTGCGGGAGAGGTCGATGTCGGGGAAGAGGTCTTCCCTGCCGTGTCCCTCCACGTCGATGAGAACCCGGCTCTGGCCGGTCCAGCGGCTCAGGGTCCGTGCGAGTCCCGCCAGCAGCACTTCCCGGGTCCCCGTGCGGAAGGCCCGCACGGCGCCGCGTACCAGGAGTTCGCTTCTCTGCTCGTCGAGTTCGACCGTGACCGTCCTGACGGAGGAGACCACGCCCGGCCCCTCCCCGTCCGCGGGCAGGGGCGGGCTCTCCGGCGGGGAGGCCCAGTGGTCCAGCTCGTCGTCGAACCCGCCTTCGGCGGCATGGCGCGCCAGCCGTCCGGCCCACCTCGCGAACGGGGTGGTGGCGGGCTTGGGCCGGATGTCCTCGCCCGCCACCGCCTGCCGGTAGGCGGTCTCCAGGTCGTCGAGGAGGATGTGCCAGGAGACGGCGTCCACGACCAGGTGGTGAACGGTGACGAACAGCCACGGACGCTCGCCTGGGCCGAGGTCGAACAGGACGGCGCGCAGCAGCGGCCCGCCGGTCAGATTCAGGCTCGCGTCCGCTTCGGTCGCCGCCTGGTCCATGGCCGCCCTGCGCTCGGCCGCGGGGACGCCGGACAGGTCGTACCGGCGTGGTTCCGGCTCGTCGCCCGCCGGTGTCACCCGCTGCCGCCAGCCCTCGCCGTCGCGCTCGTACCGCATCCGGAGGGCGTCGTGCCGGGCGGGGAGCACGGCCAGCGCCGACCGCAGCGCGGTCTCGTCCACCTCGGCCACCAGTTCGACCAGGATCGACTGGGTGAAGTGGTGCGGTGCCACCGGGTCGCTCAGGAAGAACTCGCGTTGCGCGGGAGTGAGCGGCACCGGGCCGGTCTCCGTCTCCTGCGCCTCCTCCTCCGGCCCGCCTTCCTCGCGGCCGGCCGGCCGGGCCACGGTGGCCAGCCGGCTCACGGTGGGGGCGAGGAACAGGTCCCTGGAGGTCACGGTCAGCCCGGCCTGGCGGATCCGGTAGGCCGCCTGGATGCTCAGGATGGAGTCGCCGCCCAGCTCGAAGAAGTCGTCGTCGACGCCGACCCGCTCGAGTCCGAGAAGATCGGCCCAGATGTCCGCGAGCGTCGCCTCGACGTCATTGCTGGGAGCGACGTACCGCTGCTCCCCGGTGTCCGGCTCCGGATCCGGCAGCGCGTCCCGGTCGACCTTTCCGCCGGCCGTGACCGGCAGCCGGTCCAGTGTGACGTAGGCGGCGGGGACCATGTACTCCGGCAGGGAGAGCCGGGCGAGATCCCGCAGCTCGCCGACCGGAGCCCCGGGCGTCACGTAGGCGACGAGCCGGGGCGTGCCGGTGGCGCTCCTCTTCACCGCGACCGCCGCCAGCGCGACGTCCGGGTGGCCGCGGAGCACCGACTCGACCTGTCCCGTCTCGATCCTGAAGCCGCGGAGCGTGATCTGCTCCTCGATCCCGCCGAGATACTCGAGCGCGCCGTCCGCGGTCGTTCTCGCCAGGTCTCCGGTGCGGTACATGCGCGCGCCGGGCGCGCCGAACGGATCGGCGACGAACCGCTCGGGGGTGAGCCCCTCCTGGCCGGTGTGGCCGCGCTCGACCTGGGCGCCGTACAGGTACAGCTCGCCGCGCACCCCGGGGGGCACCGGGCGCAGCCACCGGTCGAGGACGTAGGCGACGGTGACCTCGGCGGGCGCGCCGGCGACGAGCCGGCGGAACTCGGCCTCGGACCGCAGGGGAAGGTCGGCCAACCGGCGCCGGGCGTCCGCGACGGCGGCGAGGAGGTCGCTCAGGTCGGCGGTGATCCGGTCGATCGTCTCCGGCCGGAACAGGGACGTGTTGAAGCCGACCGCCACCATCAGCTCTCCCTGCCGTTCGACGAAGTCGAAGCTCAGGTCGTGGCTGAGCTCGTCGCTGACGTAGGGCAGCTCTTCGACCTCCAGCCCGGGCAGGCGGACGTCGGCCCCCCGGTCGGTCTCCAACCCGACCATGACCTCGACCACGGCGTTGCGGCTGGGGTCGCGTTCGGGCTTGAGGACCTCGACCAGCCGGTCGAACGGCGCCTCCTCGTGGACGAACGCCTCCAGCACCGTGTCACGCACCTGGGAGAGGAACTCCTCGAAGTTGAGCGACTCGTCCACCGTCGAGCGCAGTGCCACCGTGTTGATGAAGCAGCCGATCAGCCCTTCCAGTTCGTGCCGGTTCCTGCCGGAGGTGGGGGTTCCGACGACGATGTCGTCCTGACCGGTGTACCGCGCGAGCAGCACCTGGACCACGGCCACCAGCGCCATGAACAGCGTGGCGTCCCGTCGCCCGGCGACCCGCCTGAGCCCGGCCACGACCTCGGGGTCGACCGTCAGCAGCCGCATCGCCCCCGCGGCCTCCCGCACGACCGGGCGCGGATGGTCGATCGGCAGGTCCAACGGGCGCACGCCGGCCAGCCGGTCGCTCCAGTACGCGAGGTGCTCCTCCATCGCCCGGTCATTGGCCGTGCTCCGCTGCCAGGCCGCGTAGTCCGCGTAACGGATCGGCAGCGGAGGCCGCTCCACCTGCTCCTTCGCGAGCGCCGCCCCGTACTCGGTGTCCAGTTCCCTCATCAGCAGGTCCAGCGACCATCCATCGACCGCGATGTGGTGAGCGAGGAACGCCAGCGCGTGGTCCCGCGCGCCGAGCCGGATGAGCGTGGTGCGGAACACCGGTCCCCAGCCCAGGTCGAACGGCCGCGCCGTCTCCCGGCGCAGGCACTCCTCCATCGCGGCCTCCCGTTCGTCCGCCGCGACACCCGTCAGGTCCTCGATGACCAGGACGACCGGTTCGGCGGGACGGACGACCTGCACCGGGTTCCCCTCCACGGTGCTGAAGGTCGTGCGCAGCGGCTCGTGCCGGGCGACGATCCGGCTCAGCGCGGCGCCCAGCGCCTCGACGTCCAGCGTGCCACGCAGCCGCAACGCGGTGACGACGGTGTACTCGGTGCTGCCGGGATCGAAATCGTGCAGGAACCACAGCCGCTGCTGCGCGTACGACAGCGGGGCCGGACCGCCGGCGGCGGTGGCGACCAGCGGAGCCGCGTCCGTGGTGGCCGTCTCAGCGTCGATCGCCGCCGCCAGCCGCGCCACGGTCGGGGTGTCGAACAACTGCCGCGGCGACGGGGCGACGCCGAAGAGGGACCGTATCCGGGAGATCACTCGGATGCTGAGGATCGAGTCCCCGCCCAGCTCGAAGAAGTCGTCCGTGACGCCGACGCGGGTCAGGTCCAGCACCTCGGCCCAGATCCCCGCCAGGACGCGCTCGGTCTCGGTGCGCGGCGGGACGTGCTCGGCGCGTGGCAGGGCGTGGAGCGCACCGGCGTCCGCCACCGCGTCGCCGGGCCCTGCTTGGTCGGCTCGGGGCAGCGCCTTTCGGTCGACGGTGCCGCTCGGGTTCAGCGGCAGCTCCGGGATGAGCACGAAGGCGGCGGGCACCGCCGGAGCGGGAAGGGACCGGGACACGAACGCGCGCAGGTCCGCGAGGTCGGGTCCGGCTCCGGGACGCGGCACCACGTAACCCACCAGCCGGTTGTGCCCCGCCTCGTCCTTCCTGACGGCCGCCGCGGCGCCCGCGACCCGGGGATGGCGGGCCAGGGCCGCCTCGACGTCGCCGAGTTCGACGCGGAATCCTCTGATCTTCACCTGGTCGTCGGCCCTGCCGAGGCATTCCAGGTTGCCGTCGGGACGCCACCGGACGAGGTCTCCCGTCCGGTACATCCGTGCGTCCTCCTCGCCCGCGAACGGATCGCGCAGGAAGCGTCGCGTGGTGATCTCGGGGCGGTTCAGGTATCCGCGGGACACCCCGTCTCCGGCGATGTAACACTCCCCCACGGCCCCGATCGGGACGGGACGCATCTCGGCGTCCAGCACGTATATCCGCGTGTTGGCGAGCGGCCGTCCGATGGGGACGAACGCCGCCTCGCCCACGGGGTCGCCGCCGAGCTGGAACACCGTGGAGTCCACGGTGGTCTCGGTCGAGCCATAGGCGTTGACCACGACCACGCCGTCGCCGCCGAACACCTCCAGCACCTCGGCGGCGGCGTCCGCGGGCCAGCCCTCCGAGCCGACCATCAGCACCCGCAGCGTCTTCGGACGGATGCCGCGCCAGGTGAACTCCGCGGCCAGTGCTCTGGCCAGCACCGGAACGGTGACCATGAGCTCGGTGCCGGTCTCCAGCATCAGGTCTGCGATCGCGACCGGGTCGGCCATGGCCTCCGGCGGGCAGATCACCATCTCGCCACCGAACAGGGCCGACAGCAGGAAGTCGCCGAAGAACAGGTCGACGGACAGGCTCGACACCGACAGGGCTCGTGCTTTCAGAGCGGTGAGACCGTAACGCGCGTCCCAGGCCCGCACCATATGGTGCACGTGGCGATGGGCGACCATGACGCCCTTGGGACGGCCGGTGGTGCCCGAGGTGTAGGCCACGTAGGCGAGGTCGTCAGGCGTCGCGGCGACCTCGGGCGGTGTGGCGGGCAGATCGTCGAGCGCGGCCCCGTCGAGTCTGGCCCCGTCGAGTCTGGCCCGGTCGCGGT
The DNA here is from genome assembly GCF_040683095.1 of Sphaerisporangium sp. NPDC051017. Classification (NCBI taxonomy): domain Bacteria; kingdom Bacillati; phylum Actinomycetota; class Actinomycetes; order Streptosporangiales; family Streptosporangiaceae; genus Sphaerisporangium; species Sphaerisporangium sp. NPDC051017. The sequence continues at coordinate 24,427 of NZ_JBFBCI010000007.1, read as the reverse complement.
CGACGCAGACGGCCACGGCCTGGTGCCCGGCCACCCGGTCGAGCAACGCCTCCTGGGTGATCACGACGGGGGCGTTCGCGTCCCCCAGCATCAAGGCCAGCCGCTCGGCCGGATAGTCCGGATCCAGAGGGACGAAGGCGCCCCCGGCCTTCAGTACGGCGAGCAGGGCGACCACCGCGTCCACACCGCGCTCGACGCAAACGCCGACGAGCACCTCCCGCCGCACCCCGAGCCGGACCAGGTGATGTGCGAGCCGGTTGGCGCGGGTCTCCAGTGCGGCGAAGGTGAGGGCCTCGGAACCGCAGCTCACGGCGGGGTCGTCCGGAGCGGTCCTCGCCCGCTCGGCGAACAGCTCGTGGATGCACGCGGGGGGCGGGAACCGGGTCGCGGTGTCGTTCCACTCGGTCAGCACCTGCCGCGACTCCCGCTCGGGGAGCACGGGAAGCCCCGCCACGGGTGTCCCGGGTGCGGCGCCGATCGCCTGGAGCAGCGTGTCCAACTGCCCCACCAGGCGCTCGGCGGTCGCCTCGTCGAACAGGTCGGGGTCGTACCCGAGGGCGAGGGCGAGTTCCTCGCCGGCGTACGCCGTGAGGGTCAGCGCGTAGTTGGTGTGCTCGTCACCGCGTAGCTCGGTCAGGCGCAGTCCGTACCTCGCCGCCGCCTGCTCGTCGTAGGGGTAGTTCTCGAACACGACGATGCTGTCGAAGAGCCTGATCCCGCTGGACACGCCCGCGGCCCGCTGGACGTGCGCCAGCGGCAGATACTCGTAGTCCCGGCCTTCGGCCTGGGAGTCCTGCAACCGGCGCATCCAGACCGACGCGGAGCTCTCTCCGTCGACCTCGATCCGCACGGGGATGGTGTTGATGAACAGCCCGACGATCGACTCCACGCCGGGCAGCCCCGGCGGCCGACCGGAGACCGTGGTGCCGAAGCACACCTCCCTGTCACCGCCGTGGCGCGACAGCAGGATGGCCCACGCCCCCTGGATCAGGGTGTTCATGGTGATCCGGGCGTCCCGCGCGGCCTGGTACAACATCCGCGACCGCTCGGGTGACAGGTTCACCCTGATCTCGCGCGAGGACCGCGTGTCATGGGCCCGGACGGGTGGACGGTCGAACGGCAGCCGCGTCGGCGCGGTGAAGCCGTTCATGACGGCGCTCCAGTATCGCAGCGCGTCGTCCTGGTCCTGGCCGTCGAGCCAGGCCACGTAGTCCCGGTAGGGGCGCCGGACCTCGGGCGGGCTCGCCGGGCCTCCGGTCATCGCCGCGTACTCCGCCAGGACGTCCGAGAGCACCTCGGCGAAGCTCCACCCGTCCACCATCATGTGGTGGGTCGACCACAGCAGCCGCACGCCGGCGTCGGAGAGCCGCACGATGGAAAGGCGCAGCAGCGGCGCCCGGTCGAGGGGGAGCCTTCCCCGCGTCCAGGTGTCCCACAGCTCCTCGAGCGCGGTCCGCCGGTCGTCCTCCGGCATGGCCCGGTAATCATGGTGGGTGACGGGAACGCTCACCGTGGAGAACACCACCTGGACGGGAGCGGGAAGGTCCTCCCAGAGCACCGCGGTGCGCAGCACCGGCGTCCGGCCGGCGACCCGCTGCCACGCCTGGGCGAGCGCCTCGGGATCGGTGACGCCGTCGAGCGTCGCCCCGAAGTACCCCGTGTACAGGTCCCGCCCCGGCTCCGAGAGGGCGTGGAACAACATGCCGGCCTGGGTGAACGTGAGCGGGTAGATGTCCTCCACCGGCGTGGGCCCGGCCGTGATACGGTCCACCGCCGCCTGGTCGAGGGAGGCGAGAGGGAAGTCCGAGGGGGTGAACCCACCGGCGTCCGGCGCGGAACAGTGCTCGATGATCTGCCGCAGGGCCGCGATGAACCCCTCGGCGAGCCGCATGACCGTCTCTTCACGGTGCAGATCGGCCGAGTACGTCCAGTGGAACCGTAACCTCCCCTCACGGACCAGCCCGTTGACCTCCAGCAGGTGCTGCCTGACCTGCTCCGGGCTCCGTTCGGCGCCCTCGTTGTCGACCCAGCCGCGGACCAGACCCTCACTCCCGGTCTCGGCGTCGAGGCGGCCGAGGTAGTTGAAGCTGATCTCGGGTTCCCTGCCACCGTTGCGCACGTCCCGGTCACCGCCCAGGTAGCGCAGGGCGCCGTAACCGATGCCGTTGCGCGGCACCGACCGCAGTTGTTCCTTGACGCTCTTCAGAGCGGCGCCCCACCCCTCGTCCCACGGCGTGCTCAGCACGACGTGGAACAGCGAGGTGAACCAGCCGACCGTACGGGAAAGGTCGACATCGTCGAACAACTCCTCCCGGCCGTGGCCCTCAAGGGCGACGAGCATCGTGCCGGAGCCGGTCCAATCGCGCACGACCCGGCCGAGGGCGGTGAGGAGCACGTCGTTGATCTGCGTCCGGTAGGCCTTCGGCACGTCGCGCAGGAGCGCCTCGGTGGCCTCGGCGCTCAGCGACGCGCACACCGTGCGTGAACCGCCGACGGTGTTGTCGCCGGCGGTGTTGTCGCCGGCGCCCTCCAGGGGCAGCCGTGCCGCCTTCTCCGCGGCCTCCGCCACGCCCGTCCAGTAGTCCGCCTCGGCCGCGAACCCACCGGACTCGGTGTAGCGGCTGAGCCGGATGGACCAGTCGCGGAAAGAGGTGGTCTTCGGCCCGAGATCGATCGGCAGGCCGTTCCTGGCCCGCTCGTAGGCCGTCTCGAGATCGGAGAGCAGGATCCGCCAGGAGATGCCGTCGACCACCAGGTGATGGGCGGCGAGCAGGAGCCGGGGCCGCCGTCCCGGGCCGAGCAGGAACAGCCGGGCCCGCAGTAGAGGCCCGCTCTCCAGGGAGAAGCCGGTCTGCGCCCGAAGGCCGATGTCCCTCATCTCTTCGTCCTGCGGGCCGGGATCCAGGTGGGAGAGGTCGAAACGCCGCAGGACCTCACCGCGCTCGGCCTCCGCGTTGCGCAGTCGCCGGCCATCGTCGGAAGACGTGGCCCGCAGGCGGAGGGCGTCGTGCTGGTCCAGGAGCGCCGCGACGGCGGCCGCCAGGGCGTCCTCGTCCGGCTCGTCGGCGAGCTCCAGCAGCACCGTCTGGTTGAAGCGGTCACGGCTGTCGGTCAGGGCGTCGAAGAACCAGTGCTGGATGGGGGTGAGAGGCACCTCGCCGGTGACCGGGCCGCGATCGCTCCCGATCGTGTGCTCAGTGCTCGCCTCGGCCGCGAGCTCCGCGAGCTCCGCGAGCTCCGCGATGGTGTGCCGCAGGAACGCCTGCCGGGCCGTCAGGCGCAGTCCGCGTTCCCTCGCGCGGGCCACGACCCGCAGGCTCAGGATGGAGTCGCCGCCCAGGTCGAAGAAGTTGTCCTCGACGCCGACCTCCGCCACGCCGAGCAGTTCCGCCCAGATCCGCGCCAGCGTCTCCTCGGCCGGAGTGCGCGGTGCCACGCGGGCGCGGGCCAGGTCCCGGCGGAGTTCGGGCTCGGGGAGTGCCCGCCGGTCCACCTTGCCGTTGACGTTCAGCGGCAACCGGTCCAGCGGGACCACGATGGAGGGCACCATGTGCTCGGGAAGCCGCTCGCGCGCGAACGAGCGCAGCTCGGCGAGGGCCGCGCCGTCGGCGACGACGTAGGCCACGAGCCGCCGTGTGCCGTGGTCGTCCTGCCGGACCGCGACGGCGACGCCCCGCACCCCCGGCTGCCGGGCCAGCACCGATTCGACCTCGGCGAGCTCGATGCGGAAACCGCGGATCTTGACCTGGTCGTCGGTGCGGCCGAGATAGTCCAGCACGCCGTCCGGCAGCCACCGGACCCGGTCGCCGGTGCGGTACATCCGGCTTCCCGCAGGGCCGAACGGGTCGGCGACGAAGCGTTCGGAGGTCAGGCCGGGACGGCCGAGGTATCCGCGAGCCAGCGCGGCCCCGGCCAGGTACAGCTCGCCGGGGACTCCGGCGGGTACCGGGCGCAGCCGATCGTCGAGAACGTAGTTCCGGATGCCCGGGAAAGGCCGTCCGATGGGCACTGCGCCGGTGATCTCCTCCGGGACCAGGGGGTCGCTCATGCTCGCGCAGACCGTCGACTCGGTCGGACCGTAGGCGTTGACCATGCGATGGCCGCCGCTCCAGGCGCGGGCGAGCCGCGGCGGGCACGCCTCGCCGGCCACGACCAGGGTCAGGGTCGCGGGCAGCGCGCCCTCGGGCAGTTCCGCGAGCGCGCTCGGAGGCAGGGTGACGTGGGTGATGCCGTAGCGGACCAGCGTCTCGGCGAGCGGATCGCCGGGCAGTTTCCGCTCCCGGGAGGTGCAGACCAGCGTGCCACCGGTCAGCAGGGCCATGCACAGCTCCCAGAACGCCGCGTCGAACCCGAACGGCGCGAACTGCAGGACGCGCGAGCCCGGGCCGACGCCGAAGTGCGCCGACTGCCCGGCGGCGAGACCGTGCACACCCGCGTGGGTCACCACGACGCCCTTGGGACGGCCGGTGGAACCGGAGGTGTAGATCACGTACGCCGGGTGGGACGGAAGGAGCCGGGGAGCGTCCTTTCGGTCCTCCTCGCCGGGGCCGTCGGGGAGGGTCGGCACGGACAGGTCCACGACCTGCGGCCCCGCGGGAATCGAGTGACCGAAGCCGGGCGAGGTGACCACCAGGACCGGGGCGGCGTCGTCCAGCATCAGCCGAAGCCGCTCGGGAGGGTTGCTCGCGTCCAGGGGCAGATAGGCCGCACCGCTCTTGAGCACCGCCAGCGCCGCGACGATCGTGTCCGCCGACGCGGGCAGGGCCACCGCCACGATCTTCTCCGGACCCGCTCCCCGCTCGACGAGCAGACGCGCGAGCCGGTCGGCGCGCGCGTCCAGGTCCGCGTAGCTGAGCCGGTCCTCCTCCGAGACGAGCGCGACCGCGTCGGGCGCGCGGGCGACCTGGGCGGCGAAGAGCTCCGGCACCGTACGGGGAACCGGGTGGTCCAAGGCCCCCGACCACTCCGCGAGGAGCCGGTGCGTCTCCTCCGTGCCCGTCATGGGCACCTTGATCAGGGCGGCGTCCGGATCGTCCGCGACCCCCTGAAGCAGGGTCACCAGATGCGCGGCCATCCGCTCGGCGGTGGCCCGCACGAACAGGTCGGTGGTGTATCCGAGATGCGCGACGAGCCCCCCGTCCCGCTCGGCGAACTCGAACGAGACGTCCGCGTCCGCCGTCACCACCGGAGGGTCGATCTCCTCGACCCGCAGCCCGGGCAGCTCGACCGGCCGGCGCCGCGCACCCAGCAGGCTCACGGTCGCCTCGGCCAGCACGGGGCGGCTGGGATCGCGGTCGGGCCGCAGCGTCTCCACGACGTTCTGGAACGGCACGCCGCCGTGGGCCATCGCGTCCAGCACGGTCGATCGGACCGAGCGCAGCGTCTCGGTGAACGACCGCGTCTCATCGACCGACGTCCGCAGCACCACGGTGTTGACGAAGAAACCGACGAGGTCGTCGACCTCGACCCGGTCACGACCGGAGAGCGGGGTGGCCACGGCGATGTCCTTCCGGCCCGACCAGCGGGCCAGCAGGATCTTCACCGCGGCGGCGAGCGCCATGAACAGGGTGGCGCCGTTCTCGGCGCTCAGCTCCCTCAGCCGGGAGATCACCGAAGCGGGAACCTCGAACCTGTACCGCTCACCGGCCCCGCTCCTCATCGGGGGCCGGGGGTGATCCGTGGGCAGGTCCAGCGGCTCCAGCCCGTGGAGCCGATCCCGCCAGTAGGCGAGGTGCCCCTGGATCTCCGCACCGGGAAGCCGGCCCCGCTGCCATACGGCGAAGTCGCCGTACCGGATCGGCAGCGGGGGCGGCTCCGCCTGCCCGCCATGGACGGCGGCCGCGTACAGGGAACCCAGCTCGCGGGTGAGCACCTGCATGGACCAGCCGTCGGTGACGATGTGATGCATGGCCATGACCAGCACGTGCTCCCGGGCGGCCAGCCGGAGCAGGCGTACCCGGAGCACCGGGCCATGGTGGAGGTCGAACGGCCGGGTCATCTCCTCCAGCAGGCACCGGTCGACGGCCTCCGCCAGACCGTCCTCGACCAGACGGGCCTCCACCAGACGGGCCTCCACCGGAGCGGCCTCCGGCGGCGCGGACAGGTCGGTGACCACCAGCGGGATCTCCACGGAGGCGTTCACCACCTGTGTCCCGCGTCCCTCCAGGGAGACGAAGGTGGTGCGCAACGACTCGTGACGCTCCGCGAGCCTCCGGAGCGCGCCGATCAGGGCGGGCTCGTCCAGCTCACCGAGCAGGCGCAGCACATGGGCGGTGTTGTACTCGGTGCTCTCGGGGTCGACCTCGTGCATGTACCACAGCCGCTCCTGCGCCGCGGACAGCGGAAGCGGCCCGTCGCCGGGCACACGGGGGATGACGTCCTCCTCGGCCGGGTCGTCCGGCGCCTCCCCGGCGAGCCGCCGCCGCAGCATCTCCTGTACCTGTGGCGGCAGGGCGGCCATGCGGTCCTGGTGCGATGCCGGCGATGTGGGCGATGTGGGGTTGGTCATGCCTGCTCCCCGATCTCGGTACCGGACATGGCCGCCTGCTCCCAACCGGCCAGGATCTTCATCTGGACGAGCTCGCTCAGTGAGGCGATCGTCGGAGCCTCGAAGAAGTCACGAGGTGAGACCTCGACGCCGAACGCCTTGCCCATCCTGGCCATCAGCCGGAGGCTGGTGACCGAGTCACCGCCCAGCTCGAAGAAGTTGTCCTCGACGCCGATCCGCTCCTCGTCGAGCAGTTCCGCCCAGATGCGCACGAGCGCCTCCTCGGTCGGATTGCGCGGCGGCAGGTAACCGACCTCGGTGATGTCCTCGCGTGTCGGCGCCGGCAGTGCCCGGCGGTCCACCTTCCCGGTGGGGCTCAGCGGCAGGGTCGGCAGCACCACGAACGCCGAGGGCACCATGTAGGCCGGCAGGGACGCGGCGAGGGCCTCGCGCAGGGCCTCGCTCCGTGGCGGTGCGGCCATGTCGGCGGGAACCACGTAACCCACCAGCCGCTTGTGCCCGGACTCGTCCTGCGCGGCGGTCACGACCGCGTCGGCGACCTCGGGCCGCCCCAGCAGGGCGTTCTCGATCTCGCCCAGCTCGATCCGGTATCCCCGGAGCTTGATCTGGTGGTCCACCCGCCCGCCGAACTCCAGTTGGCCGCCTGCGTTCCACCGGACCAGGTCCCCGGTCCGGTACAGCCGCGAGCCGGGCGGGCCGAACGGGTCGGCGACGAAGGCCAGGGCGGTCAGGTCCGGCCGGTTCAGGTAGCCGCGGGCCAGTCCCGCGCCGCCGATGTACAGCTCGCCGGTGACGCCGACCGGGACGACCGACAGCCGGTCGTCCAGGACGTAGAGCCTGATGTTGTCGGCCGGCGTCCCGATCGGCACGGTGCGGTAGTCCACTCCGGGCTCGACGTCGAAGCGGCAGACCGCCACGGCCGTCTCGGTCGGCCCGTAGACGTTCATCAGCTTGCGGTCCCGTGACCACTCTCGCGCGAGCTCCGGGGGCAGGACGTCTCCGCCCAGGCCGAGATAGGTCAGTCCGGGCACGGATCGCGGGTCCACGGCGACCACCGCCGCGGGCGGCATCGTCATCGCGGTGATCCCGTCCTCGTGCAACCGCCTGGCCAGCGCCATGGGGCTGCGCTGCACCTCCGGGTCGGGGATCACGAGGGTGGCTCCGGCCGTGAGCGTCTTGAAGATCTCCCATACGCTTCCGTCGAAGCTCATCGTGTACAGCTGCATGACGCGGGAACCCGGTTCGAGGCCGTACCACCGGTGACCGACCGTGGTGATGTTGCACAGCGCGCGGTGTTCGACGACCGCGCCCTTGGGGCGTCCGGTGGACCCGGAGGTGTAGATGACATAGGCCCTGTCCCCCGCGCCGCCCGGAATGTCCGGCGCGGTGTCCGGGTGGTCCGCCACGGCGGGCCAGACCCGGTCCAGAGGGACCACGGTCGCCTCCGTCTCCGGAATCCTGCCGAGAAGGTGCTCCTGGGTGAGCACCAGCGGCGGCTTCGCGTCGTCGAGCATCGTCCGCGTCCGCTCCACCGGGAAGTCCGGGTCGAGCGGCAGATAGGCGCCGCCCGCCTTCAGCACGCCCAGGATGGCGACCACGGCCTCGATGCTCCGCTCGACCGAGACGCCCACCAGGGTCTCCCTGCCGACGCCTTCGGCCATGAGGTAGTGGCCGAACCGGTTGGCCCGCTTGTCCAGCTCGGCGTAGCTGAGGGTCCGCTCACCGTGGATCACGGCGACCGCGTCCGGCCGGAGCCGCGCGTGCCCGGCGATCACCTGCTCCAGCCGCCGGTCGATGTCGGCGTCGGAGGCGGTGTCGGTCCACTCGTGGACGATGGTGTGGTGCTCCTCCTCGGTGAGCATGGAGAGGTCGCCGACCTTCCGCTCCGGGTCGCCGGCGATCCCTTCGAGAAGCACCCGCAGGTGACCCATGACCCGCTCGATGGTGGCCGCCTCGAACAGCCCGGTATCGTAGTGCAGCAGCAGCGACAGGTGGTCACCGGCATGGGCGATCACGTTCATCGGATAGCTGGAGCTGTTGCTCGCGGTGATGTCCGTGAACCGCAGGCCGAACCGCTCGCCGATCCGCAGGTCGGCGGGATAGTTGTCGAAGGCGACGATGCTGTCGAACATGGTCGTGTCGTCGCGCGGCGCCGCCCAGCCCTGCACCTGGGTGAGCGACACCAGGTCGTGCCTGCGGGCCTCGGCCTGCTCCTCCTGCAGCCGGCGCAGCCAGTTCCGCACGGTCTCGTCCGGGTCGATCCTCACGAGCACGGGCAGCGTGTTGATCATGAGGCCGACCATGGTGTCCGCCCCGTCGAGGCCCTCGGGACGGGAGGTCACGGTCGCGCCGAAGCAGACGGTGCGCTCGCCGCTGTAGCGGGAGAGCGCCAGCGCCCAGGCCGCCTGGATCAGCGTGTTGAGCGTGACCTTGCTGTGCCTGGCGGCGGTGTACAGCCGCCGGGAGAGGTCCGCGGGCAGCTTCACCCCCAGCTCGGCGGGGACCACCGCCCGCCGGTCGTCCGTACGCGGCCGGTCGTAGGGCAGCGGGGTCCGCGCCTCCACGCCCGCCAGCGCGGCGCGCCAGTACCGCTCGGCCTCGGCGGTGTCCTGGTTCGCGAGCCGGCTCACGTAGTCGGCGAACGGGCGCCGTGCCGGCGCGGCGGGCGCCTTCTCGCCGAGGAGCGCGGTGTATTCGCCGATCACCTCGGAGAGCACCTGCATGGCGCTCCACCCATCCAGCAGGATGTGGTGAAAGGTCCAGAACACATGGACCCGGGCGCCGCCCAGGGCGGCCACGGCGACCCTCATCAGCGGGGGCGCGCCGATGCCGAGTCTCCGCGCCCTGTCCTCACGGAGGTACCGCTCGGCGGCGCGCCGCTGCCCCTCCTCGTCGAGCTCGCTCCAGTCCAGGTGGGTCACCGGGCAGCGGGCGGCGGTGTGGACGAGCTGGACCGGTTCGGGAAGACCGTCCCAGGCCAGGGACGTACGCAGCACCGGGTGCCGGTCCACGACCCGCTGCCAGGCCGCGTCGAACAGTTCGGGGCGGCGGACATCGCGCAGCCGGAAGTCGAGCTGCTCCTGGTAGGTCGCCTGCTCAGGGTCCATGAGGGAGTGGAACAGCAGCCCGCTCTGCATCTGCGTCAGCGGATAGACGTCCTGCACCGACCGGCCGTCCCCCACCAGCCGGTCGATCTCGGCCTGACCGAGCCGGACCATGGGGAAGTCCGAGGGGGTACGGCCGCCCGCGCCCGCTTCGGCGCAGTGCGCGACGATGGCGGCCAGGTTCTCGGCGAACTGCCCCCCCAGCCGGCGGACGGTCGCCTCCTCGTGGAGATCCGGGGAGTACGACCAGGTGAACTCCATCTCCCCGTCGACGACCTGGCCCACGACGTCGATCAGGTGCAGCCGGGTGGCGTCCGGGTTCTCCCGCAACCTGATCCCCGACATGGCCGAGTACAGGCCGCTGCCCCGGATCGAACCGTCGAAGCGGCCCAGATAGTTGAAGCTCAGCTGCGGAAGCGGGTCGCCGGCGAGTTCTCCCGCGTCGGCGCCGTAGTAGCGCAGCGCGCCGTACCCCAGCCCGCGCAGCGGAATGTTCCGCACCTGCTCCTTGACCGACTTCAGGGCGGCGCCCCAGTGGCCGCCGTCCCGGTGCACGAGTGCGACCGGGAAGTACGAGGTGAACCACCCGACCGTGCGGCTGAGGTCGAGGTCGTCGAAGAACTCCTCGCGGCCGTGCCCCTCCAGGGCGATCACCACGCGATCCCGCCCGGTCCAGCCGGACAGCACCCGCCCGAGCGCGGTCAGCAGCACATCGTTGATCTCCGTGCGGTACATGCCCGGCACGTCCCGCAGCAGGGTGGCGGTGGTCTCCGCGTCCAGCCGGACGCGGACCTCGCGGGCGGCCGCCACCGTGGTGGAACCGTGGCCGTCCAGCGGGAGGGCCTCGTCGTCCCCGCGCATGACCTCGGTCCAGAACGGACGCTGATCGTCCAGCCCGCCGCCCGCGGCGTACGCGGCAAGCCTGCGGCCCCACTCGGTCATGGGGGAGGTTCTGGAGCCGAGGTCGACCGACCGGCCGGTGCGGGCCTGGTGGTAGGCGATCTCCAGGTCCTCGATGAGGATGCGCCACGACACCCCGTCCACGACAAGGTGGTGGGCGGTGAGGGAGAGTCGCGGGGGCCGGTCCCCGGCGGTGAACAGCACGGCCGTGAACACCGGGCCCTCGACGGGGTCGATGGCGGCGGTGATCCGGGAGGACTCCCGTTCGACGGCCGTGTCGATCTCGTCGTCCGGCACTCCGGACAGGTCCACCGTGTGGAAGACCACCGCGTTCTCCGCCGCCGTGGTGTCCTGCGACCAGCGCCCGTCCAGCGAGACGAAGCGGGCGCGCAGGGCGTCATGGTGGCCGGTCAACGCCGCCACCGCCACACCCAGGGCCGAGGTGTCCACCCCGTCCACGAGTTCGACCACCACGAACTGATCGAACCGGGCGGTGGCGCCGCGGTGGGCGAAGAACCAGTTCTGGATGGGAGTCAGCGGAGCCCGGCCCGTCGACGGCTGGGGGCCGTGCCCGGAAGCCTCCTGCCAGGGCGTGACCCTCGGGGCCAGCCCGGCGATCGTCGGCCGGCGGAACAGGTCCTTGGAGTTCAGCCGGAGACCGGCGCGGCGTGCGCGGGCCACCACCTGGAGGCTGAGGATCGAGTCCCCGCCCAGGGTGAAGAAGTTGTCCTCGATCCCCACCCGGTCGACGCCGAGGACCTCGGCCCAGATATCGGCGAGCACCTGCTCGACGGGAGTGGACGGGGCGACGTACGCCGTTTCCTCCACTGACGCGGCGGGCATGGGCAGCGCCCTGCGGTCGATCTTGCCGTTGGCGGACAGCGGCACTCCGTCGAGCGTCATGAACTCCGACGGCACCATGTAGTCCGGCAGGAGCAGCGCGACGTGCTCGGCCAGGTCGGTGGAGCGGATCTCCGCGTCCTTCTCCGGCATGACGTAGGCGACCAACCGCGGCGTCCCGGGCCGGACCTCCCGCAGTACGACGATCGCCTGCGCCACGGCCGGGTGGTCGAAGAGCACGCTCTCGATCTCGCCGAGCTCGATCCGGTATCCGCGCAGCTTGACCTGGTCGTCGGCCCGGCCGAGGAATTCGAGGGTCCCGTCGGGCTTCCAGCGCACGAGGTCACCGGTGCGGTACATCCGGGAACCGGGAGGACCGAACGGGCAGGCCACGAACCGTTCGGCGGTCAGGTCCGGCCGTCCGGCGTACCCTCGGGCCAGGCCGGTGCCGTGCAGGTAGAGCTCGCCCGGCACCCCGACGGGGACGGGAGCGCCGTAATGGTCCAGCACGTAGCCGGCGGTCCCGTCGATCGGTCCGCCGATCGACGGCAGGCCCGTCCCCGGGTCGACGGGCCCGGCGGTGGCGACGACGGAGTTCTCGCTCGGGCCGTAGGCGTTGACGAGGGTGAACGGGAGCCCCGGCCGAGGCCTGCGGCGCAGCACGTCTCCTCCGGTCAGCACCGTGCGAAGGCGGGTGCCCGCGATGGCCGGCTCGTCGAGCAGGGACTCGATCCTGGGCGTCGGCACGAAGGCGGTCGTGGTCCCCATCCGGGTGAACCATTCGACAAGCAGCTCGGGATCGTCCAGGACCTCCTGGTCGGGCTGGTCCACTCGGGCGCCCGCGTACAGGTAGGGCCACAGTTCCCACACCGTCGCGTCGAACCCCAGGCCGGCCAGGTGGCTGGCCCGGTCCTCCGGCTCGACCCCGAACTCGCGCAGGTGCCACTGACACAGGTTGGCCAGGCCGCGGTGGGAGATCATGACGCCCTTGGGCCGCCCGGTGGAGCCGGAGGTGTACACGATGTAGGCGAGGTCGTCGAGGTCGACCTCCACGAGCGGGTCGGTGGCAGGGGACACCGCCAGCAGTGGCTGGTCGGCGACCAGGTCGACGACCACGGCCCGCGTGTCGGGCAGGCCATGGGCGGCCTCGCCTCCCGTCACGATGACGGGGGCGGCGGTCTCCTGCACGACGTGCGCCAGCCGGGCCGCGGGCATGCCGGGTGCGGTCTGCACGAAGGCCCCGCCCGCCTTGAGCACGCCGAGCATGCCGACGGCGAGCTCCGGCTCACGTCCCAGGCTGAGCACGACGGGCGTCCCCGGGCCGACCCCGAGGTCTCGCAGGTGGTTGGCCAGCCGGTTGGCCCGCTCGTTGAGCTGGGCGTAGGTGAGGCTCGTCCTCGCGGATGCGACGGCCACCGCGTCCGGCCTGATCAGCGCCGTCTGGGTGACCCGCTGATGCACGCACTGCCGCGGCTGGGGGCTCGCCGCCGCGCCGTTCAATCCGACGAGCAGCCGCTCCCGCTCGTCGGTGTCCAGCAACGCGGTCCGGGCGAGCGGGAGCTCCGGCTCCGCCACCAGGTTCCGGAGCAGCGTCCGCAGGTGACCGGAGAACCGCTCGATGGTGTCCGCCTCGAACAGGTCGGTGCCGTACTCGATCATGACGTCGAGCGCGTCGAGCCGCTCGGTGAACTCCACGGTGAGATCGAAGACGGCGGCGGGACGCGGCAGGTCCAGCCGTTCCGCACGCAGGCCGGCGAACTCTCCGGTCTCGGCCTCCGGCGCGTTCTGCAGCACGATCATCGCCTGCACGAGCGGGGTGCGGCTGGCGTCCCGCTCATCGCACAGTTCGTCCACGAGCCGGTCGAACGGAACGTCCTGATGGGCGAGGGCGCCCAGCACCGTCTCGCGCACCTGGGCGAGGAAGCCGGTGAAGGACAGCCGGCCGTCCACCGTCGAACGCAGCACGACGGTGTTGATGAAGGCGCCGACGAGCTTCTCCAGCTCCGCCCGGTCCCGCCCGGACACGGCCGTGCCCACCGCCACGTCATGCCCGCCGGAGTAGCGGGCCAGCAGCACCTGGCCGGCCGCGACCAGCGTCATGAACAGCGTGACCCCGTTGACCTGGCTGAACTCCTTGAGATCGGCGAGGAGATCCCGGTCGATGGTGAACCGGTGGGCGGCGCCGGCGGAGGTCCTGACCGGGGGACGCGGCCGGTCGGTGGGCAGCTCCAGCGGTGGCAGGTCCGCCAGGCGCTCGCGCCAGTACCGGATCTGGGGATCTAGCCGGGAGTCGTCGAACTCCTGGCGCTGCCAGGCGGCGTAGTCGAGATAGCCGACGCCAGGTGCCTCCGACTCGGCGGCGCGCCCCTGCCTGGCCGCCTCGTAGAGCACCGGCAGTTCGCCGCGGATCGTGTTGAGCGACCAGCCGTCGACGGCCATGTGGTGGACGCCCAGCACCAGGACGTGCTCGTGCTCCGCACACCGGATCAGCAGGGCCCGCACCAACGGACCCCGCTCCAGGTCGAACGGTGCGGCGACCTCCTGGCGGATCAGGCGGTCCTGCTCGGCCTGCCGTGTCCCGTCCGTCAGTGCCGACAGGTCCGCGAAGGTCACCGGCACCTCGACGCCGTCGACCGGGCCGACGACCGCGGTCGGCTGGTCGCCGGACAGGACGACGGTGGTCCGCAGCGCCTCGTGCCGGGCGACGAGATCGCGCAACGCCCGGTCCAGGGCGGCCCTGTCCAGCGGACCCCGTAACCGGACGGCGGAGTGGACGTTGTACTCGACCTCGCCGGGATTGAGCTGGTGGTAGAGCCAGAACCGCCGCTGGGTCAAGGAGACCGGCAGCCGCCCGGTGCGGGGAACGGCCGGGATGGGCGCCGCCGGAGCGCGCACCGTCATCTCCGGCCGGGTCGCCAGTCCGGCCACGGTCGGTGTCTCGAAAAGGGTCCGAGAGGGCAGGTGTACGCCCATCACCGCCCGGATGCGGGAGAGCACCCGGGTCGCCGAGAGGGAATCGCCGCCGAGGTCGAAGAACCCGTCGAGGACACCGACCTGCTCCAGACCGAGCACCTGCTTCCAGATCTCCGCGAGCGCGGCCTCGGCCTCGTCGCGCGGCGCGACGAAATCGGCGTCGACGCTGTCCTCCCGCGTGGGAGCGGGGAGCACGGCGCGGTCCAGCTTGCCGTTCACCGTCAGCGGGAACCGGTCCATGACGTGGAACGCGGCGGGGATCATGTATCCGGGCAGGCGGGAGGAGAGCACGGTCCGCAGCCGGGAGGGCGCGGGCCTCCGGCGGGCCGTCCCGGACGGCACGATGTAGGCCACCAGCCTCCGGTCACCCGGCTGGTCCTCGCGGACGACCACCACGGCCTGGTCGACGGAGGGTTCACGGACGAGCGCGTTCTCGATCTCGCCGAGCTCGACGCGGAACCCTCGGATCTTGACCTGCTGGTCGTTGCGGCGCAGGTACTCAAGGCCGCCGTCCTCGGTCCGGCGGACAAGGTCTCCCGAGCGGTACATCCGGGTTCCCGGCTTGCCGAAGGGACACGCCACGAACCGCTCCGCGGTCAGGGCGGGCCGGCCCGCGTAGCCGCGGGCCAGGCCGGGGCCGCTGACGTACAGCTCACCGTCGGCGCCGGGCGGCACCGGGCGCAGGTGTTCGTCCAGCACGTGGAAATCGAGGTCCGGGATGGGCTCCCCGATGGGGCTGCCGGTCGCCTCGGCCGCGCTCACGTGGTCGATGGTGAAGTAGGAGGCGTGGACCGTGGTCTCGGTGATCCCGTACATGTTGACGAGGATCGGCGCGTCGTCGGCGTGACGCGCGTACCAGTCGGCCAGCATCCGGAAGTCCAATGCCTCACCGGCGAAGACCGTGTAACGCAGGCACAGCCGCCGTCCCAGCTCGGGGTTCTCCCGGTCCGCCGCCAGCAGCTGGTAGAAGGCGGAAGGCGTCTGATTCAGCACGGTCACCCGTTCGTCCACCAGCAGCCGCAGGAAGTCCGCCGGTGACCGGGTCACGGCCTGCGGGACCACCACAAGGCGCCCGCCGTGCAGCAGCGCGCCCCACAACTCCCACACCGACACGTCGAACGCGATCGAGTGGAACAGCGGCCACACGTCCCGCTCGCCGAAGCCGTACCAGTGGGCGGTGGCGCTGAGGAGACGGGTCACGTTGCCGTGCGGGATCACCACACCCTTCGGGCGGCCGGTCGAGCCCGAGGTGTAGATGATGTACGCGGGGTCGTCCGACGTCCGGTGCCCGGCGCGACCCGGAGCCGGAGCGGCGGCCGGGCCGTCGAGTTCGGCCACGGTCTCCGGATCGTCCAGCAGCAGCCTCGGCACCCGACCTCCGGGGAGCCGGCCAACGGTCTCGGAATCGGTGACCATGAGGACGGGACGCGCGTCGTCCAGCACGTACGCGACGCGCTCAGCCGGGGTGTCCGGCTCGATCGGCACGTATCCCGCGCCCGACTTGAGCACCGCGAGCACGGCGACGATCAAATCGATCGAGCGGGGCAGCATGACGGCGACGAACCGCTCGGGGCCGGCGCCCTTGGCGATCAGCCACGCGGCCAAGCGCTCCGCGGCGGCGTCGAGTTCCCGATAACTCAGCGACCGGTCCCCGAACGACACCGCCGTATTGCCGGGCGTCCTGGCGACCTGATCGGCGAACAACTCCTCCAGACGACGTCCACGCCAATCGACCATCATCACTACTCCTTCGCGGAAAAACGGCGGCGGCGATATCTCACTCCACGCCCGGACAATGGAAATCGCAGAGGCGATCCGAAGGATTGGTGATCACACTGCCGCGCCTGCGGAACATCGGTTTGCGGCGAGCCTGCGACGGCCGGTCCCCTCGACGGAGACGGTCACGGGCCCGAGAATGGCGCTCCAGCGACGGCCATCGACGGAAATGCGGTTCCATCCGTCCCGACCGGCCTGTACCTGCGGACCACTCGAATAACCCGGCCGATGCCGGTATTCACCATTGAGGAGACCGACGGCATGTCCGTACCTCCTCGGCACTTCGCGGGGCAAAGCCGTTGGAATCCAATGGGTGCACCCGCCAAGTCTTTACCGCTCGCCTCGGGAGCTCCACTGTTTGACCTGTCGGCTAAACACGCTCTTCGCAAGTGAAGGGATCCATGCGATCGGCTACCGCTATATGCGCGGTTCCCGGTCCGAGGTCGCTCACCCGGACCGGCCCCGCCGCGGGGGCCATGACGTGACGTGCGGACCTCGCCCGGACACGGGACGGCGGTGACGGCGCCGTCGTGCACGGCGGCGATGGGCGAGACGACGGACCACCACGCGTGCCCTGGCAGGGCACGCAGAAATGTCACGAAATCGCGACATCCCCTCCAGGGAGGATCTCGCGCCATCCGTGAAGGAGACGCCTCCTCCCGGAGGAATGATCACGGCCAGTGGGAGCCGCGGAGGGAAGGACCACCGGCTTTGCGGCAGCCATCTGGGCGAAGCCGAGCACCAGGGCGGGCGGCGCGGTCGCGCAGCCCGGCCGGCGTCCTGCGGAGGGTCAGGACTTGTGGGAGCGGCTGATGTCGACCCAGCGTGCCAGCGTGTCGGCCGCGCGCCCGGAGTCGACGGCCTCGGCGGCACGCGCGTACGCCGAACCCATGGCCGCGACAAGGGCCTCGCCCGGGGCGCCGGACTCGGTGACGCCGGGGGTGAGTGAGTCGAGACTGACCAGGGCGGCGGCCGCGTTGAGCAGCACGGCGTCACGCACCGGCCCGGTCTTGCCTCCGACCAGGTCGCGGACCGCCTGGGCGTTGAACTCGCGGTCGCCGCCGCGCAGCGCGTCCGGCTCCGAGCGCGGGACGCCGATGTCCAGCGGGTCGAAGCCCGTCTCCACGGCCGTGCCATCCCCGACCACCCAGACCGTCGAGGTCGTGGCGGTGGACAGCTCGTCCAGCCCGTCGTCGCCCCGGAAGACCAGCGCGGACACGCCCCGCTCGGCGAAGACACCGGCGATGACCGGCAGCATGCGCGCGTCGAACACGCCGATCGCCTGGGCCGTCGGGCGGGCGGGGTTGGTGAGCGGGCCGAGGAAGTTGAAGACGGTGGGCACGCCGAGATCCTTGCGGGTGGGCCCGGCGTGGCGGAACGCGGGGTGATAGACCGGCGCGAAGCAGAACGTGATGCCGGCGTCGGCGGCGGTGCGCGCGGCGGCCTCCGGCGACAGCTCCAGGACGACGCCGAGGTGTTCGAGCACGTCGGCGGCCCCGCAGGACGAGGAGGACGCGCGGTTGCCGTGCTTGACCACGCGCGCCCCGGCCGCCGCCGCGACGATGGCGGCCATCGTCGAGACGTTGACCGTGTGGGCGCGGTCGCCGCCGGTGCCGACGATGTCGACCGTCGGGCCGTCGATCTTCAGGGGGGTGGAGTAGTCGAGCATGGCGCGCGCGATGCCGGCCACCTCCGCGACCGTCTCCCCCTTGGCGCGCAGGGCCGTGACGAAGCCCGCGATCTGGGCGGACGTCGCGGACCCGGACATGATCTCGCTCATGGCCCAGGCGGTCTCGTCGGCGCTGAGGTGCTCGCGGGACAGCAGGGCGGTGAGCAGCGCGGGCCACGTGGTGCGCGCGTCCATGGGGGTCTCCGTCAGTGAGAGGTCAGTGAGAGGAGATGCGGGTTTCCGAGCGGCGCCGCATGAGGCCGGCGACGGCCTCGGCGAGCGCGATGGGGTCGATCGGCTGGGCCACGACGGCGTCGGCGCGCGACCAGTCGGCGAGCCAGCGGTCGTCGCGGCGCTCGACGATCACGCAGATCGGCGGGCAGTCGTACACCTCGTCCTTCGCCTGGCGGCAGACGCCCATGCCGCCGGCGGGGACGGCCGCGCCGTCCAGCACGGCGACGTCGATCTCGCCGGAGTCGAGCCGCTTGAGGACGGCGGGCTGGGTGGCGCACTCGATGATCTCGACGAGGGGCACGTCGGCGGCCGGACGCCGTCCGATCGCCAGCCGCACCTTCTCGCGGGTGCCCGCGTCGTCGCTGTAGACGAGAACCCTCATGCTCACGGTCGCGCTCACTATCGATTGACGAGGTATGGTCACCACGGATGCTACCGGTCCCCGCCGACGGAATCCCAGACGAGTCACACTTGGCGTGGATCCGGGCGTATGTCCGGTTTATTCGCGTGAAGTGCCCCTTAGCGGGGGGTCGTGCGGCGACCCGGCCATCACAGCCGCAATAATGCTGCGCGTGGCGACAGCATCCGCAATCACGACGACGACAGCCCCATCGTCCCGCAGGCCGAACCTGGTCAGCGTCGGCACGATCGTCTGGCTGTCCTCTGAGCTCATGTTCTTCGCGGCGCTGTTCGCGATGTACTTCACGATCCGGTCGGTCAGCCTCGGCCTGGACAGGCCATGGCCCACTCTTCCCGAGGGCGTCCACCTGGACGTCCCGTACGCGCTTGTCAACACGATCGTTCTGGTCCTGTCGAGTGTGACGTGCCAGCTGGGCGTGTGGGCCGCCGAGAAGGGGCAGGTCAGGAAGCTCCGGTTCTGGTACGTCGTCAGCTTCCTCATGGGCGCGTGGTTCGTCGGGGGTCAGCTGTACGAGTACCACAACCTTGTGGAAGAGGGCCTGACCCTGTCGTCCAACGCCTATGGCTCGGTCTTCTACCTGACCACGGGCTTCCACGGCCTGCACGTGACCGGTGGCCTGATCGCGTTCCTGTTCATGCTGGGACGCACGTACGCCGCGAAGCGCTTCACCCATGAGCAGGCCACCAGCGCGATCGTCGTGTCCTACTACTGGCACTTCGTCGACGTCGTCTGGATCGGCCTCTTCGCGACCATCTACATCATCAAATGATCGGAACGAGGATATCGGTGAACTCGATCACCGCACGGAGGCGGCATCCACTCGCGCGATATGCCGTCCTCCTTCTGGCCCTGAGCCTCCTCGGAGGGGTGTACGCCCTGCTGATGCCCGGAGGCGACCGGGCTGACGCGGCGATCGCCTCCGGCAAGGCGGACGACGTGGCCGCGGGCAAGGAGCTGTTCGCGGCGCACTGCGCGAGCTGCCACGGCCTCAACGCCGAGGGCTCCTACGCGCCCGGCGGTGCCTCGGGCCCGAGCCTCATCGGCGTCGGCGCCGCCGCGGTGGACTTCCAGGTCTCCAGCGGCCGCATGCCGTTCGCGAACCCCGGCCCCCAGGCCCCGCGCAAGCGTCCCCCGGAGTGGGTGAACCCCCAGACCGTCAAGGAGCTCGCGGCGTACGTGCAGTCGCTGGGCGGCGGTCCCACCAAGCCCTCCCTGGAGGCCGTCGACCCCTCCAAGGGAGACCCGGCCAAGGGCGGCGAGCTGTTCCGGGCGAACTGCATCCAGTGCCACAACTTCGTGGGCGCCGGCGGCGCGCTGACCTACGGCAAGTACGCGCCGTCCCTGGAGCCCGCCTCGCCGACGCAGATCTACGAGGCGATGGCCACGGGCCCGCAGGCGATGCCGGTGTTCAACGACAGCACGATCACCCCCGAGCAGAAGCGCGACATGATCGCCTACATCGTGGGCGTCCGTCACGAGCCGAACCCGGGCGGTAACGGCCTCGGCCGCATCGGCCCGGTCACCGAGGGCCTCGTGGCATGGGTCGGCGGCCTGAGCCTGCTGATCATCGCCGCCATCTGGATCACCGCGAAGAAGCGGCAGGTCAACCATGACTGACAATCCGAATGAGATCGAGCCGGGTGGGATCGAGCCGGGCGAAAGCCCGCGGGTTCCGCGGCGCGTCATCGGCACGCCCCCGCCGCGCGGCGGCGACTCCCTGCTCGGCCCCGACGCGGGCGCGCGTCCCCAGGGCAACGGGCACGCCGCGGCCCTCGCGCACGGCGAGCACGACGAACACACGGCCGACGAGCCGGTGGTCGGCGAGGTCAAGTACCCCGACCCGGCGGACGCCCGCAAGGGCGAGCGCCGGGCCTCGCTGCTGTTCCTGCTGACGTTCGTCGCCGCGGTCGGCTTCGTGGCGTCCTACGTGATCTTCCAGGTCGGCTCGGTCGAGAAGACGGCGACCTCCAATCTCGCGCTCGGCGGCTCGCTGGCCGTCGCGCTGCTGTCGCTGGCGGCGGGGCTGGTGGTCTGGGCCCGTCAGATCATGCCGAAGTACACGCTGGTCCAGCAGCGCCACCCGATGGCCTCCGGCTCCGCGACGCGCGAGGAGGTCGCCAAGACCTTCCTCGAGGGCGCGAACGAGAGCGGGCTGCTGCGGCACAAGATGCTGCGCCGCACGCTCCTGCTGGCGTCGGCGCCGCTCGGCCTGCTGCCTTTGGTGCTGCTCAAGGACCTCGGCCCGCTGCCCGGCACCTCGCTGCGGCACACGGTGTGGAAGAAGGGCCTTCGCCTGATGGTCGAGGGGACCCGCCAGCCGATCCGCGCGGCGGACTTCAACTCCCCCGGCGGCATCCTGTCGGTGGTGCCGGAAGGGCACGAGGACGACCTCAACGCCCTGGCGAAGGCCACGCTGATCCTCATCAAGTTCAGGCCCGAGGACCTCAAGCCCGGCGTCAACCTGAACTGGACGCACGACAGCATCGTCGCCTACTCCAAGATCTGCACCCACGTGGGTTGTCCGGCGGCGTTGTACGAGCAGACGACGCACCACATCCTCTGCCCGTGCCACCAGTCCACCTTCGACGCGGCCGACGGCGCCAAGGTCATTTTCGGCCCTGCGGCCCGTCCTCTGCCCCAGTTGCCGATCGGTGTCGACAACGAGGGGTACCTGATCGCACAGAGCGACTTCAACGTCCCGGTGGGCCCGAGCTTCTGGGAGCGCGGGGACGCGGAGGCGGAAGCTAGGGGGCAGGCATGAGCCTGGACACCGTTCCGAAGCCCATCGCCGGCGCGTCGACCTTCCTCGACGATCGCCTCGGCGCCGGGAACTTCCTCAAGCGCAACCTTCGCAAGGTCTTCCCGGACCACTGGTCGTTCCTGCTCGGTGAGATCGCGCTCTACTCGTTCATCATCCTGCTCCTGACCGGTACGTTCCTGACGTTCTGGTTCAAGCCGAGCATGGGCGAGGTCGTCTACAACGGCGCGTACCAGCAACTCGTGGGCGTCCGCATGTCCGAGGCCTACGCGTCGGCGCTGCACATCAGCTTCGACGTGCGCGGCGGCCTGCTGATCCGTCAGATCCACCACTGGGCGGCGCTGCTGTTCGTGGCGGGCATGATGGTGCACATGCTCCGCGTGTTCTTCACCGGGGCGTACCGCAAGCCGCGCGAGCTCAACTGGATCATCGGCGTGCTGCTGCTCACGCTGGCGCTCGCGGAGGGCCTCACCGGCTACTCCCTGCCGGACGACCTGCTGTCCGGCGCGGGCCTGCGGATCACCGAGGGCGTCGCGATCTCGATCCCGCTGGTGGGCACCTACATCACGTTCTTCCTGTTCGGCGGGGAGTACCCCGGCGAGGACGTGATCTCCCGGTTCTACAGCCTGCACATCCTGCTGATCCCGGGCATCCTGCTGGCGCTGATCTCCGCGCACATGATCCTCATGTGGGTGCAGAAGCACACGCAGATGCCGGGCAAGGGCCGCACCGAGACCAACGTGGTCGGCGCGCCGTTCTACCCGACCTTCATGATCAAGGCGGGCGCGTACTTCCTGTTCACGTTCGGCGCCCTGGCGCTGCTCGGAACGTTCGCCCAGATCAACCCGATCTGGCTGTTCGGCCCGTACACCCCGGCGGACATCTCGGCGGGGTCGCAGCCCGACTTCTACATGGGCTTCCTGGAGGGCGCGCTGCGGTTGATGCCCGCCTGGGAGATCAACTTCCTCGGGCACACGCTGCCGCTGAGCGTGCTCATCCCGGCCCTGGTGCCCATGGGCATCATCATGACCGGCCTGGCGCTCTACCCGTTCGCCGAACGGTGGATCACCGGTGACGACCGTGAGCACCACATCGCCGACCGGCCGCGCAACAACCCGCACCGCACCTCGATCGGCATCTCGGCGATCGCGTTCTACGGCATCCTGTGGCTGCTGGGCGCCAACGACGAGATCTCCTCGACGTTCCACATCCCGCTGTACACCACGACCGAGGTCGGCCGCATCGCCATCTTCGTCGGGCCGGCCATCGCGTACTTCGTGACGTACCGCTTCTGCATCGGCCTGCAGCGCAGGGACCAGGAGACGCTGCTGCACGGCGTGGAGTCCGGCGTCATCAAGCGCCTGCCCCACGGCGAGTACATCGAGGTGCACGTTCCCCCGGCCGCGGACCTGGCGGCCCACGTCCAGGGCAAGAAGCACATTCCCTCCGTCGAGGCGTCCCCGGACGGCGAGGGCGTGCCCCCCAAGGGCATGCGCAACCCGCTCGGGCGGCTCAGGGCCAAGCTCAGCCAGACCTACTCGGCCGACGCCGAGTCGATCTCGCTGGAGACCGACGGTCACCACGGCGAGGGCCACGGCCACGCCGGCGTGGGCGCGGGGAACGAGTCCAAGTCCATCGGCCACTGAGGTCGCTGGGACCTGCAGAGCTGGACGTACAGAGGGGGCCCGGGCGGCATCGCCCGGACCCCCTCTTTCTGTGTGCGCCGTGCCGAGGAGCGGCCGTCAGGACGTCACCTTCTTCTTCGACTCGCTCGCGGGGATGCCGGTGCTGGGTTCGTGGTGGGCGGTCAGGGCCTCGGTCGTGAAGCCGGAGCGCAGGCCGCTCCACCGGAGCCACTGCTGCCAGGGCTCCTGCCAGTGCCCCCATCCGTTGCCCGGGTCGAGCTGGCGCGGGGAGCCGCTCACGATGATCGGGTCACCGATGAGCGTCGTCTCCTTGAACCACTTGGCGTTGGACGGGCTGATGTTGATGCAGCCGTGGCTGACGTTGGAGCTGCCCTGGGAGCCCACCGACCAGGGCGCGCCGTGGACGTACTCGCCGGTGTCGGAGATCCGCACGGTGTCGTACACGGTCTGGCTGTAGTACCCCGGCTGGCCGGGACCGGCGTCGGGCGAGGTCATCGTGGTGACGTCCTCCCGCGACATCGCCAGGTGGACGCCGTTGGTCGTGTAGTACTTCCAGGAGCCGCCCTGACCGGCACTGAGGGGCACCGACCTGATGACATTGCCGTCGCGCCTGATCGTCATCTGGTGGCTCGTGGTGTCGGCGTGGCTGATCTGCGCGCGCCCGATCTCGAACTCGCGGACGTAGTCCTGCCCGCCGTACATCCCGGGCCCGCCGCGGACGCCGGCCAGGTGGGCGATGAGCTTGACCTTGGTGTGCGCCGGCCACCACTGCTTGGGACGGAAGGACACCGACTTGTCGTCGAACCAGTGCCACGCCCCCTCGACCGGCTTGGACGCCTGCACCATGAGGTTGCGCTCGACCGACACGCGGTCGGTGATGGGCTGGTCGAAGGTCAGCATGATCGGCATGCCGATGCCGACGGTGAGGCCGGTGATGTCCTTGTTGGGAAGGATCTTGTGGACGGCGAACACCTTGGTGGCCTTGAGCGTGGAGAACTCGCTGGTCACCTCCTTGGTGCCGCCGGGCCCCACGGCCACCGCCGTGATCTTGTAGGTCTCGCCCGGGGACATGGCGCGCTTGCTGCGCCACTGGGTGCGGTCCGCGCTCAGCACGCCCTCGACCGGCGTGTTCCCCGACGCCGTGCGCACGCTGACGCTCCTGAGCGCGCCGTTGACGGCTCCGACCGTGACGGGCAGCTCAGGGGCCACCTGGGTGGCCCCGTTGCCCGGAGAGACGCTCACAGCCACGTCCTGACGTGAACCTTCGGCACCCTTCTGGGTGCCGGAACTCGCACAAGCACTTGCCAGAAGCAGGGCCAGCGCCCCCGTGCCAAGGGCGACCACCCGGATTTCGACGTGTCCCACGTGACGTCTCCCCCGTCTCCGATGGATCACTCCTTGGGAGTTATTACCCGGTTACACCCGGTCGCGTACCGCGCCCGATGGGAGAAAGGCGGGTACGACACGCCAAAAAAGAATCGCGGGCGGCGGGCGGTCCCTTGGGGGAACCGCCCCCCCCCCCCCCCACTGAGGCGGGGGCCCGGGGGGGGGGGGGGGAGAGGGGGGGCTAACGGGGGGGAGTTGGCCCCGGGTTGGAA